>NZ_VFVB01000016.1:0-112073 GCF_006658535.1 Mesorhizobium sp. B2-4-13
CGTGTAGGCGATCAGCGCGCCGTTGACGAGGCCGGCGAGCAGGCCGCAGCCGATCGCCACCAGCACCGGGACGATCAGGGGCAGGTCGGTCCAGCCTTGGGCCAGAAACATCGCCTTGGGGTTGGGATTGCCGTTGACGGTCGCGACCTGGGCAAAGCTCATGGCGATCATGGCCGTCGCGCCGACGATCGAGCCGGAGGACAGGTCGATGCCACCCGTAATGATCACCTGCGTGACGCCGATGGCGATGATGCCGACGATCGACACCTGCAGAATGATGATCTGCAGGCGCGCCTCGTTGAAGAGGCCGGAGACGTCGCTGCGGGTGTTGAACAGGAAGCTGTCGCCGAGAAAGACCCGGCCGATCAGTTCGAAGATGACGACGAGGATGACGAGCGCCAGGAAGACGTTGAATTCGGCCGGCCATGTGCGCTTCCTGGCGTCATAGCTGACCCCGCCGACGCCGTGAGATGTCTGTGCCAATTCTTCTATCCTCCGTCAGCCGCGGTCGTTCCCCGAGCACCTTCGGGCGCCGAGGGAAGCGGAGCGGCGCTGTCGCTGCGCGAGAGCGCCGCTCCGTATGTCCGCGGCTCAGTTCTTCTTCAGGAACTTGTCGATGTTGGCCGGCGTGACCAGCTGGAACGGGACATAGACCTTGTGCTCGACCTTCTCGCCCTTGGCGAGCTTCAGCGCGGCATCCAGCGCCCCCGCGCCCTGGCCGGCGGCGTCCTGGAACACGGTGGCATCGAGGTCGCCCGCCTGCATGGCGGCAAGCGCGTCCTGCGTGGCGTCGACGCCGCCGACGACAACAGACTTCATGTCGATGTTGGCGGCCTTCATCGCCTGGATGGCGCCGATGGCGCTTTCGTCATTGTTGGCGATGACGCCGTCGAACTTCTTGCCGGTCGACAGCCAGTTGGTCATCAGGTTCTGCGCCTGGTCGCGATCCCAGTTCGAGGTCTGCTTGTCGATGATCTTGATGAAGCTGCAGTCCGGTGTGGCGATGACATCGTCGATGTCCTTGGTGCGCTGCACGGCGGCCTGGTTGGAAAGCTCGCCCATGATCACATAGACATTGGCTTCCTTCTTGCCGGCTTCCTTGAACAGGCGGCAGACTTCCTTGGTTTCGAGCGTGCCGGAATCGGTCTCGTTCGAGGCGACGAAGGCCTGGTTGTCTGGCAGCGTGTCGACATTGACCGGCTGGCGGTTGACATAGACCAGCGGGATCTTGGCCGCGGCCGCCGCATCCGACATCGCCTGCGTGGCCGAGGTGTCGACCGGGTTGACGATGATGGCGTCGACGCCCGAAGCGGCGAAGTTCTTGATCTGGTCGAGTTGCTTGGCGACGTCGTTCTGCGCGTCCTCGACCTGCAACTCGACGCCGCTCATGCCCTTGGCCTGCTCGATCATGCCGTTGCGCAGCACGGTGAGGAAATTGTCGTCGAACTTGGCCATCGACACGCCGATCTTGGCGGCCATGGCCGATGAACTCATCAGCGCCGCGAAGGCGACGCCCAAAAGCAGTTTCTTCATTGTATTTCTCCTCCACTTTTGGTGTCCGGTTGCACCGATCTCTCCGGAATCCCCGTTCTGCCCGAGGAATCTCTCCCTGATGTCGTTTCGGTTCCCGAAGCCACCATCCAGAGATTGGATGACAAATGACAAGGATTGCCCCGCAGTGAAGCACGGTTCTCGTCAGTCGATCCGCAACGGTAATTGCAAACATGGATATTCTGCAACGATTTGTGAGTCAATTCGTTTCAAAAAAGAGACATGAATTGCAAAATTCATTGCGAGGGCAGACCGCAACGTCTGCCTGTCTGCAATCGAAATTATGCTGCCGCCGCCAACGTCTCTACCATGGTGAGAGCCAAGAAGAGGACTGGAACCCAATCTGCGAAGTAGGAGCTATTGCCCGGTGACTATCGGGATGCGCGGGTCAACGCCGTTGTTCTGCAAGCGCGCCGCCAGCGCCACGGTCAGCGCCTGAGCAAGGCACATCGGGGCCGCAAGCGATCTTGAAAACGTGTATTCGTGCTCTGGGACAGCAAAAAGCACGCGTGCGCCCTTGGTCAGCGGCGACAGGGTGCTGTCCGAAATCGCCACGATGGGAATGCCCCTGCTGGCAACCTCTTCCACAACATTCACGACCTCGTTTGCATAGAAGCGAAACGACACCGCGAAAAGCACATCCTGCGGGCGGATCGCACGAGCCATGTGCGTGGCCAGCCCGCCGCCAGGGTCCAGCAGCGTGCATCGCTTACCCAGCATCGTCAATATGTAGCGCAGGAGTTCCACCACTGGCGCCGAGCGCAATTGCCCGATCAAATATATGACGTCGGCTTTCTCCAGAAGGTTGACCGCTTCGGCCAAGTCCCCCGGCGGGATAGCAGTCAGCATCTCCTGCAGCGAGGCGATGTCACGGACCACCAGATCGTGCATCAAAGCGAACTCGCTGCGGTCGGTTCGCGCCCCCAGTTCCGTCTCCAGCGCCTTGACGCGCGCTTCAAAGCCGGGCGCCGCGGTGGACAATCGCTTCTGGAAAAGGGTTTGGAGATCCTTGAAACCCTCATAGCCCAGTGCCTGGCCAAAGCGCACGAAGCTCGATGCGTGAACGCCGCTGCTTTCAGCGATCGCGTTCACGGATCGCACCGCGACATCATTCGGGTTCTGCGTGAGATACAACGCTATCTTCTGGTAAGACTTGCTCATCTGCTCATACCGATCGTGGATCAAGCGGATGAGTCCCTCGTAGTCCTTTGGGGCTTTGACTTTCTCTTCCACGACCGACATCCTTGCAATTTTCGTTGCATGATGGCTTTTTTGCGCTTGGTTTACCAGTGTTGAAATTACACGTTGAAAACCGGTGGTCCGAGTCTGCGTTACCTTCTGCAATGGTGCTTGCAAAAAAGAAAATTCTGCAATAAGAATTGAATACATCATTCGGCATGAGTTGCCGCGATGCCCGGAGGAATCAAATGTCAGTCGTCCGTCTGACCATGGCGCAAGCCTTGGTCCGCTATCTTTGCAATCAGTTCACGATCGTCGACGGGGAGCGGGTACCGCTCTTTCCGGGCGTCTTCGCCATCTTCGGGCACGGCAACGTCACCTGCCTATCGGAAGCGCTGGAAGCGGTCCAGGATCGGTTGCCCACGTGGCGCGGGCAGAACGAGCAGTCGATGGCCCTCGCGGCAATCGGTTTCGCTAAAGCCAAGCGCCGCCGCCAGATCATGGTGGCCGCGACGTCGATCGGCCCCGGCGCCCTCAACATGGTCACCGCCGCCGGTGTTGCCCATTCGAACCGTCTGCCGGTGCTGATGCTCTCTGGCGATACTTTCATCAATCGCCGCCCCGACCCAGTCATGCAGCAGGTCGAACACTTCGGCAATCCGACTATCAATGTGAACGACGCCTTCAAGGCGGTGACCCGTTATTGGGACCGCATCGTCCATCCTGAAGGCATTATCTCATCCCTCCCCCAGGCAGTAGCCACCATGCTGGATCCCGCCGATTGCGGTCCGGCATTCATCGCACTGCCGCAGGATGTCCAGGAGATGGCTTGGGACTACCCAGAGGAATTCTTCGCCGAGATCGTGCACGCGATCCCGCGACCGCGCCCTGACGCCAATCGGCTGGCTGAAGCGGTGAAGCTGCTGAAGGCAGCCAAGCGTCCGCTGATCATTTCTGGCGGCGGCGCCCGTTATTCGGGCGCCGAGCACGTGTTGGCCGACCTGGCCCTCATCCACGGCATTCCGTTGTGTGAGACGATCGCCGGCAAAAGTACCGTAAGCCACAATCATCCTGCTTATGTCGGCCCCATCGGCATCGTCGGCTCAACGTCGGCTAACGCGCTTGCCGCTTCAGCGGACGTGATCGTTGCCGTCGGCACGCGGCTAATGGACTTCACCACCGGCTCCTGGAGCGCTTTCGCAACGGACGCCAAATTCATTTCCATCAACGCTGCCCGCTGGGACGCGACCAAGCATCGTGCCTTGGCCGTGGTAGGCGATGCTCTCGCCACGCTCAACGAATTGGGGCAATCACTCGTTGAGTGGCAAGCACCACGCGAATGGACGGAGAAGGGCCGAACAGAGTTCGCCAAGTGGAACAAGGCGCTGGACGGGTATCAGCAGCCGACCAACCAGCCCGTTCCCAGCTACGCCCAAGTTATCGGCATAGTGAATGCGCGCGCAGGCGAACGCGACCTGGTCATCACGGCCGCGGGCGGCCTCCCGGGCGAGGTCATGAAAAACTGGCGCGTCAAGGCGCCCAATACGTTCGACTGCGAATTCGGCTTCTCTTGCATGGGTTACGAGATCGCCGCCGGCTGGGGCGCCGCGCTGGCCGATCCGACGAGAACGCCGATCGTGATGGTCGGTGACGGCACCTACATGATGATGAACTCGGACATTTATTCGACTGTCCTGTCAGGCCATAAGATGGTGGTGATCGTCTGCGACAATGGCGGCTACGCCGTCATCAATCGCCTCCAGAATGCAAAGGGCGCGGCGTCATTCAACAACCTGATCAAGGATTGCCGCGTCAAGGAGCCGTTCAGCGTCGACTTTGTGAAGCACGCCGAATCGATGGGCGCACTCACGCGGCGCGTCGACAGCCTCGCGGACCTCGGTCAAGCCGTCGATTGGGCCCTCGGAACGGACCGGACGACGGTCATCACGCTGGTGTCCGATGGTTTCACCTGGACGCCTGGTGATGCCTGGTGGGATGTGGGTGTGCCCGAGGTGAGCGCCAGGCCGCAGGTGCGCGAAGCCCATGTGAAACAGGCCCAAGCTCGCAAGAAGCAGCGAGTAGGCGTGTGACTTCGTCCAATCCGGAGGTAAAACCCATTGTCGAGTTGCGCGACCCCGCGAAACCGTATGGGCTGAGTTCTCAAGGCGCCTCAGCCCAAATCGAATAGCGTCGAGGCCGTCAGGCTCGGCGGCTAGCATTCGCAAGCGTTGAGAACCCACGTTGCTTTTCGGAGGATACGGACATGAGAAGCTTTGACCATGCACCTCCTGTCGCACGACCGTCGCTTGCAACATGCTCGACAGTGGCCCGCGCCCGGACTGGCCGGCCTACAACATCGAGAAGATCGGCGAGCACAATTATCCCATTCCCGTGATGGTGGCTGGGTTTACCGAAGATGAGCTCAAGTTCACCCAGCGCGGCCCGTTCTGACGGGCACCGGTTAACAAGAAACCAGGCAGGAAGGGTGGCAGATCCTGCACCAAGGCCTTGCCACCGGCAATTCCGAGCAGGCGTTCAGGATTGCCGACCACGTCAAGATCCGGGGCGCCGCGTTGCGCGACGGGCTGCTTTCCATCGACCAGGAGCAGGAGATTCCTGAGGAACTGAGCCCGCCGCAGCGAGATCAGCGGGCAGACCAGAGCGGCGGCCGAATTCGCAGATCGCCCCAGGAGACGCAATTGGCGGGCAAGGCGGCCTGATTCAAGAACGAAGGCTGCGGTCCTCCCGGGCCCGTTCCGGGAGGCCATGACTGCGGCAAGAACAGCCGATGAGTACTTGAACTGAAACCTTGGCTTTGTAAGGGATCTCAGAGTCAGGCAGGAGTCTAGCTAACCGAGCGCTATCGTCGACAAGCCGGAGGCCTCGCCCAAGCACGAGCGGATGGATCATCAGCACAAAGTAGTCGATCAGTTTGAACCGCATCTGCAGCGATGTCGCGCAAGACTCTTCTGGGTGTTCGGTGGGTTCAAGTCCCATACCGGCACTCCAGCGCCTCCGCAATCCGCTCGCAAAGCTGTTCTCCTCCGATGATGCTGAGGTGCAGACGAAGACGTCTTCCCCCCACGTCAACTATGGTTACGACAGCCGCATACCCAGAATAACCGGTCAATTGTAGAACATCCTTGAGAACGAAATCTTGTGCTTCAGATGGATCATCCATTCGACGTCCTTCAAATTCGAGAGTGCGTGAGAGAGCGGTTTCCTCCGCCCGCAGAGAAGATCTTCATCATTTGAAATGCGACTATTGACTCATTGCAGCCCGGAAAGAACGGTCCGATCCGCTGCCTTTACTGACTTCCTGCACGTCATTTGATTCCCCGTCAGATCTTCTCCTTCAGTACAACGCAGCAACCTGGCCATAGCATTCGGCCTCGTCTCTTCGGCGGTCGGATATCAAGGGCCGTTGTCAACCGGCGGCTGTGCGGGCAAACCGAGCCTGCTCCTTTCAACATCGGCGAAGATTTCCGCCGAGGTCTGAACCTTGAAGAGGTGAACTATTGCCGTGCCCCTTTCGACGACGCGGACTATCCACTCAGTGCCGGCAGATTTCACCCGCACGTCATTCGGCTCGCCGGCCACCATCCACGCCACCATGATGCGAATTCGATTCAGTACTGCTGACAACCCG
Organism: Mesorhizobium sp. B2-4-13; assembly: GCF_006658535.1. Lineage (NCBI taxonomy): Bacteria > Pseudomonadati > Pseudomonadota > Alphaproteobacteria > Hyphomicrobiales > Phyllobacteriaceae > Mesorhizobium > Mesorhizobium sp. B2-4-13. Next base: position 6,380 of record NZ_VFVB01000016.1, read on the forward strand.
CTATGCTGTGGCTTTTTGTCAATCCAAAACTTTTTGATGGTTGGTCTTCACGTAGATAATGGCGAAAGAAAACATCAATCAAAATGGACTTCCGACACGGACATAGAACGTCTCTAAGTCACCACGACCAACGTCCTGGATCACGACTTTAAGCCGCTTGGCCCACCTCTCCTTGTCCTTCGTTGCTGTCATGCATTGACTTGTTGGGTCTCGATCTTAACTCACGACCCTGATCTAAGCGACGTCCCAGATGATCTGCACCGGGATGGCGTAACGCTGGCTGGAGAAGATCGTATAGGCCCAGCTGTCGGCAAGCCCCCGGTCAGCGTCATCGACTGCTCTCATTGCTGACCTGGATCAGGCCGCACAGCGTCCGCAGGCAGATCATCGCCAGATCACGCTTAGATGAACACGCGCGGTATTAGCTTCCTGGACCAACGGCTCGCGATACCGTTTCCCAGACGCCTGAGGCGGACGTCATCTCAGTTGACGAACTGACTCACAAGCTGATGCCGACGCCAAGGCGCTCTGCATAACGTGGGAAGAGACTGATGAGGAGGTGGACAGCCTCTCGCTGCTATAGTCCATTTCGACCCCGGTCTGGCAGAGACGCTGTGCGACTTTTGCCTGCATCAAGCTCCTGAATTTGTGGCCCTGCTGGTGGAGATACAAAGGATCGAACGCGGCGAATTTCATAAGAGCCCTCGGGTTCTCCACGGTGATCGTGTGGCCGTTTGTGGTAATGAGCTCTCGGCTCCTTAATCCCTGATGCGTCCAGTTCATGTGGACGAGCGACATCCCCATCGTGTCGGCAAGTTCCTGCTGGATTAGCGGCAAGTCGAAACTGTTGCCTCGGGCGCAGCGGGCGCTCTCAGGCGGGAGCTCCGCATAGCATCTTGAGCATTGTCACTCAAATTCGCGCCATTTTCCGGACCGGCGCATGGAATTGCGGGTGACAGGACTCGACCACAAAGTTCAACGTCATCAGATCGAGCAGAAACTGGTCGATCGTGTCGGTTGCAGCGCCTGACCTCTCCCTTAGCCGTGCTAACAGCTCTCGCGCGTGCTCCACCGCTGCCGCGTTGGGCACGTCTATCAAAGCCTCGATGCCCTCGAAAATTTCCAATTCACCCTCACATACGACAGCAATGAATGCTGTGCCGCCCTGCGAATGTCCAGGGAAAGCATAAAAAAGAGCGTGTCTCGGACACACTAACTCGCCGGCTGCGGCCTGGCAAAATTCGCGTCAGTTGCTTCAAAATCTGGCTGAGAAACAGCTTGGTCCGGGCATGCGGGGAGTCCCGAAGAAGCTGTCGGACTTGCCTTCCTTGACGATCTGGCCGCCATCCGTGAAGATCATGCGGTCGGCCACCGCGCGAGCAAATCGCATTTCATGCGTGACGCACACCATCGTGCCGTCGCGGGCAAAGCCCGCCATGGTCGGCGCATCCCAATTCAAGAGCTAATAAAGACAACCGGCGGCTAGCTGTAAGGCTATCGCCGGCATCATTGCTGAAAACCTGTCGCCATCGGCTGGGCTGGCGGCTCCGCAGGACTATCGATCCACGTCGCCCAAAACAATGTCCAGTGAACCTAGAATGGCCGTGACATCGGCTAACATATGGCCACGGCAGAGTAGGTCCATTGCTTGGAGATGAGCGAAGCTCGGAGGACGCAGCTTGCATCGGTAAGGCTTGTTCGTGCCGTCGGCGACGAGGTAGACGCCAAACTCCCCCTTCGGCGCTTCCACCGCCGCGTAAACCTCGCCGGCCGGCACACGAAAGCCCTCCGTATAGAGCTTGAAATGATGGATCAAAGCCTCCATCGAATGCTTCATTGCCGCACGTCTGGGCGGGACGACCTTGCCGTCGCTATTGGAAACCGGCCCAGGTCCTTCGCTTGCGAGCAGGTCGATACATTGCCGCATGATCTTGGCCGACTGGCGCATCTCCTCCATGCGCACCAGGTAGCGGTCGAAACAATCGCCGTTCCTGCCGACGGGTATATCGAAGTCCATCTCGGCATAGCACTCGTATGGCTGGGACTTCCGCAAGTCCCAGGCGGCACCTGATCCCCGCACCATCACGCCTGAAAAACCCCACGCCCAGGCGTCGCTTTGCGAGATCTGACCGATGTCCACGTTGCGGAGTTTGAAGATGCGGTTGTCCGTCAGCAGCCTGTCCAGGTCATCCACGGTTTTGCGGAACGGGTCGATCCAATTGCCGATGTCTGTTATCAAGTCTGGCGGCAGATCCTGATGCACGCCGCCGGGACGAAAATACGCGGCATGCATCCGAGAGCCGCTGGCCCGTTCGTAGAAGACCATCAGCTTCTCGCGTTCGACAAACCCCCACAAGGGCGGGGTCAGTGCTCCCACGTCCATGGCTTGGGTGGTGACATTGAGCAGATGAGAAAGTATCCGCGAAATCTCGCTGAATAGAACCCTGATCAGCTGGCCACGCCGCGGCACGGCTAGACCCATCAGTTTCTCGATTGCAACGCACCAGGCATGTTCCTGGCTCATCGGTGCCACGTAATCGAGACGATCGAAATATGGCAGCGCCTGGAGATAAGTCTTGGTTTCGATCAGTTTCTCGGTGCCGCGATGAAGCAGGCCGATATGAGGGTCGACACGATCGACGACCTCGCCGTCGAGCTCGAGAACCAGGCGTAGCACGCCGTGCGCCGCAGGATGCTGGGGACCGAAATTGAGGTTGAAATTTCGGACGGAATTCTCTGCCATCTAGCGGGCTCCTTCGAGAGGCTCGCCTAACCTCCCTCCGAGCCGGACGTTCCATTTGTGCGCCCGGCCGGCATTGTTCCACCAGGCTCCGCCAGTTGAAACTTCGGCTCATGCTCAACCGCTTCCGCCAATTGACTGAGGAAATTCACCAGAGCAGCTTGCGGATCATCGAGTTCGCCGACGACCACTGAAATACCCCAACGCCCAAGCACCGCCTCCTCCACAGGATTTCGGCTGGTCATGAAAATAAAAGAAGGAGGGCGATCTTTTTCATACCCAGATCGATGCCAGGTTTGCCACAGGCGATGCAACAGCAACCGGATGTTCGGGTCGGAGAGGCTATAGCCTATGAACAGGATCGTGCTGCCAAGTGCATCGGAACGAAACCGCACATCGAGTGGGGAATTAAAGGAAAGCCGGTCAAGATAATCCGTTTCGGTCAGGACAAGAGAAGAATCCTCGTCGAAGTCGCCATGGAACTTGACGATGTGGGTGACCCCCTGGCGGGCTTGAGCTACATCCCGTGCATTGGCCACCTTGACGTATCGTCGACCGTATATTTCGAACGCCAGTTCCAGATTCCGGTCGTAATTCGTGGTATAGATGATGGGGAAATTGAGCATCACGATGAGGCGATGCAACTCCGATTTTTCTATCCGATCCTTGGCGACCGACCAGTTTCTGTCCATCCAACTGCGCAGTGGTCCGATGCTGCCATGCCGTATCCGATAGTACTCGGCCAGAGTTTGAAATCGGTCGCGGCGCATCGAAAACTCGTCATCGATCCCAAGTTCTTTTGCCATCTGCTCGATCAGTTTTTCCCAAGACGGAAGCCCAACGCTGATCGAGACACCCGCCCCGACGAAGAGGATTGCACTACCGCGGCCGATAGCTTTTGCCAGTGATTCGAGACCATCGTTCATGAACAGGTGCCGGTGCTGGCTGAGGCGCTCCAAACAGTTGCGGCCGTCGCAGAGGGCATCGAGGTTCTCTTTCGCGTCACTGGCATTCGTTGGCGACCAAACCAAGAGAGCCACGCTGTGTTCCAGGACGCGGTCCGAAACTTGCCGTCAGCGCGGTCGCGTTTGGTGACGAGTTGAGACGAGCAGGGCAGCGGCTCCCAATGGTAGGGGCAACAACCACCTAGGAAGGCGACAACCGGAAGCAGCCAAGGCGAGAGGTTCCGATCAGACGATGGACCTTCTCCTTAGCCAAGCACCCTTGTGCTGAATTGTTCTCGAGCAAAACAAATCGGGGCCTTTAACAAATCTAAGTGCGGCCGGGGCTCGTTCTTGTACGTTCACGAGGAATGGAGGCTGCGATGAGCCAAAAGCGCCGTGATCTGGACTACCTTATTCAGCACTATATTGACTGCAGGCGAGGCAAACCTTGGCCGCTGTCAGTATCGGCGGCCGTGGTGGCGATACGAACAGTTTTCCGCGAAAGCCTCGCTTCTGATCGTGAATTGGCAACGCTTATTGCCAGAGCTGCGATCGATCGAGGACAGGTTATCGAGTTCGACCTCAATGAGCCTGCGCAGACGGCATAGGGCCGATCGACGCAGGTAGCTCGACCAATCCTCGCGGCAGGGAGTCGCCAGCCGGCTGGAATTGGGGCGCGGGTGCGGATAGCTCTGCAAGAAGACCTCGGACTGCTCGTCACACGTGACTGATCGCGCGAACTCGGTCAGTCGTGCATTGCACTATTACCGTGGCGCTCTGCAGATTAACGCCGGCGGATAAGTCAAAGGCAGTGGCACGACCTGATCAGCAACAACACGCCGATTGCGTAAGGGACGAACAAAAACACCATAGCCAACCAGTAGCCAGGTTGCGCCATCGCCGCCAAATCTGATCCAAGCTGTTCCATTTGCTGCCCAACGCAGGACGGTCCAGTTTGTTCCCGGGTTGGGACCTCAGAGCCCCCGGCGAGCATCCAGGCCTTACCCGTGATTGAGCTGCAGCCTCGGCATTAGTCCGGTCTGATTATGTTTTCGCAGGTCGTTGCGAGGTCACCCTCGGGCGGCTTCAGCCCAGCGAGTTTTCACGCAGGATGGATAGACAAGATCGTTGCCGTCCCTCAAGAATTGACAGTCGATAGCATATTCGACGCTTCCTCAACCGAACCGGGCTGGGCGGAATTTGGCCAACAAGGGATGTTCGTTTCCCATGGCAATCTCGCCTGCAAGCAGTTCGCCCGCGACCAGCCCGAGCGTCGCGCCGCTGTGACTGAAGGCAACGTAATATCCGTCTGTGTGCTTCAGCCGACCAAATACCGGCTCGCCATCGCCAGGAATCGGCTTGGGACCGACCCCGTAGGTCTCCACCTCCAGCTTCGGATTGCCCTCAAGCACCTTCGAGGCTTCGTCGAGAAGCCCCTGGAGGGTCGAAGCTTTTACGCCATACGTGCCGTCGGAATTGACGAGTACCTCTTCTTCGGACCATGCGGAATCGAGAGCGAGAGCTCCGTCCGGCGTCGGGCGAACAGCGACCCGCGGCGTGTTGAGCACCGCCCGAAGTGGAAGGGCGACAGGCTTGGTCCTGACCAGTAAAGCGATCGGCGTTCCGTCCGCGATATGCTGGCCGGTTTGTGCCACCGAGCGCGGCACGTCGCTGCCCGTTGCCAAGAGAACCGCATCGGCAGCAAACGTGGCGCCCATCTCCGTCGCGACGCCAGTGGCGCGCCCAGCGGCGAGTGTCACCGTTGCGCGCCCCGCGTCGGTGACGAGCTGACCGCCCCGCTCCACGAATTCCCCAACCAGGAATTTGATCAGCGACGGAAGATCGACCCAGCCTTCGCCCGGATTGAAAATCGCGCCCTGGGGCGTGACCGCGCTTGCCGCGACGCCTGGCGTCGCCGAAGGGATGTCGCCTGCGAGCAAATGGCGCGCGTCATATCCAAGGCTCTTTTCATGTGCCAAAGCTTCCATGATCTCATTCGAGGCGTCGTCCGCATCCCAGGTCAAACCACCGTCGAAACGCAGCCAGGCAGCATCAGGGTATTTTGCCGCCAAGGTGCGGTACCGGTCGATGCCGATCATGCGCAGCTGATGATATTCAGCCGAGCGCTTGCGTGAGGAGTTGAGCCAGGAAAGTGAGCGTCCGGACGCCCCACTGGCCAGCGGTCCGTCGTTGATGAGTATAGTTTCGACGCCGAGCCGCGACAGATGAACGGCGGACGAGACTCCAAAAATACCGCCCCCGACAACGACGACTTTTGAGACCGGGTGTGTAGGCATGGAATGTTCTTTCTGTGTGGAGAAGTGTGAGCGGACCGGTTCGTCCTGGTTTCTTCGGCTTCAGATCAAAGCACTTCGGCCAGGAAGTGCTTTAGACGCGTGCTCTTGGGGGTATCGAAAATCGCTGCGGGTGTGCCGGCCTCAATGACGCGGCCTTCGTCCATGAAAACGACCTGGTCCGCGACCTTGCGGGCAAAGCCCATTTCATGGGTCACGACGACCATCGTCATGCCGCGCTGACCGAGGTCCGCCATCAGATTGAGGACCCCCTTGACCAGTTCTGGATCGAGGGCGCTGGTCACTTCGTCAAACAGGATAACCTCCGGATCCATGGCAAGCGCGCGGGCGATTGCCACACGCTGCTGCTGTCCGCCCGAAAGACTGCCGGGGCGATGGTGTTTGCGTGCGGCAAGGCCGACATCGGCAAGCCGCGCTTCGGCGACGCGCGAGGCTTCCTGGGCCGGGATGCCCTTGACCTTGGTCAAAGACAGCATGACGTTTTCAAGGGCGGTATGATCCGGAAAGAGATTGAACTGCTGAAACACCATGCCGACCCGCCGCCGCAGCTTCTCGGGTTTCATCGCCAGGATGCTCGCTCCGTCGAGCAACACGTCGCCGCCCTTGGGTTCAACCAGACGATTGAGGCAACGCAACAGGGTCGACTTGCCCGAACCCGAGGGACCGATGATGCAGGTGACCGTACCTGCCTTGACCCTCAGGCTGACGCTCTTGAGCACGTCGAGCTCGCCATAGGCCATATCCAGCTTGCTGACTGCGAGACTGCCGCCCTTGAACACGGGACGCGCCGAATGGGATTCTGAACTTGCCTCCGACGATGGGCTGCTGGTGGCGCTTTCCAGTTCGCTTACCTCGGCCAGGCCGCTTGTGACCACGCCAGCTTTTTGCTTTCCAGTCCGCAGCCGGTTGTCGATGTGATTGACCACATGGGTCAAGGGCACGGTGATGACGAGATAGAAAACGCCCGCCAGCAGCAAAGGCGACAGATTTCCGGTGACCACCGCCTGATCCTGGCCGACACGGAAAATCTCGCGCTCCGATGCGAGCAGGCCGAGGAAATAGACCAGGCTCGAATCCTTGACATTGCCTATGAACTGGTTGACCAGGGCCGGCAGCACGCGGCGGATGCCTTGCGGGACCACGATCAGGCGCATGCCTTGGCCGTAGCTCATGCTGAGGGCCCTGCAGGCTTCCATCTGGCCGCGTTCGACGCTCTGTATGCCCGACCGGAAGATCTCGCCGATATAGGCGCCGGCGATCAGGCTGAGTGCAAGAACGCCAAGCGGATAAGGCGACGGCCCGAAGAGTTCGCGGCCCATGCGGGCGAAGCCCTGGCCGATCAGCAGGATCGTGACGATCGCCGGAAGCCCGCGGAAGACATCCGTATAGATACGGGCGGGAATGCGCAGCCAACGCGATTGGGAAATGCCCATGATTGCCAGGACCATGCCTATTGCCACACCGAGCACCGTCGAAGCGGCGGCGAGGACCAAGGTGTTTTTCAGTCCGATGGTGATCATGCTGGGCAGCACGTCGGCCATGGCTTGCCAGTCGAGAAAACTGCGACGCAGGTTTTCAAGCCAGTTCATTCGGTCCCCTTCTCATTGCGCGGGTGCGAACTCATCGAAATGCTGCCAGCGAGGTTCCCAGCCGCCGACCCTGGCCGGCGGCTGGGGTGGTCACTTCTTGGGGAGGTATTGATCGGGCATCGGCGAACCGGGGAACCACTTTTCATAAAGCTTTTTCCAGGTGCCGTCCTGCATGGCTGCATGCAGGGCAGTGTTCAGCGCAGTACGCAGCTTGTCGTTGCCCTTGCGAACGACGAAGCCCGCAGGCGCGTCGAAGGATGGAATATTGACAGCGATCTTCAGCTCCGGGTAGCGCTGGCCATAGTCCTTGGCCGCCTCGTAATCGAGAAAATGAGCGTCCACCGTGCCGTTGTTGAGCGCCGAGACAGCCGAATTGTTGTCTGGGAATTTGACCAGATCGGTTCCGACGAAATTCTTCGCAGCATAGATTTCCTGCAGCGTGCCCTGCACGACGCCGAGACGCTTGCCCTTGAGCCCGTCCGCCGATGTGATCGCCTTGTCGGCGGTCAGCACCGACAGGTAACCGGCGAGATAGCCATCCGAAAAATCGACGGTCTTCTTGCGCGCTTCCGTCGTGCCGATCGCCGCCACCGCGACATCGAAGCGCCCGTTGGCAACCGATGGCATCAAGGCCGAAAACTCCTGACCGGTGAAGATCACCTGATCGGGCTTGAATCCTAGCCGGCTGGCGACATTCCGGAATAGTTCAATGTCGAAACCCGTGAAAGTGCCGTCGGCCTGGGTGAAGGCGTAAGGCTTCGCGTCGCCCATTGTGCCGACGCTGATGATCTTGGCATCGATAAGCCCATAGGGATTGTCTTGCGCCGCACTGGCCTGCGCAACAGAAGCTGCGACACATGCGATTGCAAGAGCCACCGCGGCCGCCCAGGCCGGCGCCATCAGCCATCTAAGAGTTCCGAACTTGTTCACGTCTTCTCTCCACTCTGAAGGTCTGTTTTTCTTGCGGACTTGGCCGCCCCTCAGCCGGCTCGTCATCCCTACTGCGGCTTAGGCCCCGCAAAAGAGACCGGTTTCTCTTTAATGAGACCGGTCTCATTGATAAAGCTATCGCCCGATTGACCTCCCGTCAACATTTCTTGTAGTCGTTCGTACGATGACGAAAGCCCCATCCAGAGCCCGACCCAAAACGGTCGCCGACGTTGCGCGAGCGGCAAACGTCTCGAAAGCGACGGCCGCGCGCGTGCTGGGCGGGTATGGGGTGGTCAGCGACACGGTCCGTGCGAGCGTCACGGCGGCCGCCAAGGCCCTCGACTATCGGCCGAACGAACTCGCCCGCAGCATGACGACCGGAAGGTCCGGGATCATCGGGGTGGTCGTCGGCGACATCGAGAATCCGTTCTTCAGTCTGGCGGTGCGAGGCATCAGCGATGTGGCGAAAGGGGCCGGCTTCAACGTCATTCTGGCGAATTCCGGCGAGAAGATCGAAGCGGAAAAAGCGGCTGTACGGCTATTGATCGGCAAGCGCGTTGACGGGCTGATCGTGACACCCTCGGAGTCACGCGACATCGCCCATCTGCGCGACATCCATCGTTCCGGTCGGCCGCTTGCCCTGCTTGACCGAGCCCTGCCCGATCTGGATGTCGACACTGTCACGGTTGACGACCGCAAGGCCGCTATGCAGGCGACGCGAGTGCTCATAGACGCCGGTCATCGCAAGATCGCCTATGTCACTGCGGTGGAAGCCAAGGGCCACGAATATTTTGACCTCCGGCAAATCTACACGTCGTCGGTTCGCGAGCGCATCGATGGCTTCCTCACCACGTGCAGCGGGGCCGGCGTCGATCGACCTGAGCGCCACGTCCGCCTCGGCGCGACAAGCTCCGAGGCGACACGCAGGATCACTGAAGAACTGCTATCCCAGCCAGACCGACCCACTGCGATACTTGCCTCTGACAGTGTCATTGCACTGGAAATCCTGCGGACTATTCGCCGACGCGGCATGAAGATTCCCGACGACGTTTCGCTGATCACCTTTCACGATGCGGATTGGACCGGGGTCACAACTCCGCCGATCACCGTCGTCGACCAGCCGGTCTATGCACTTGGCCATAGCGTCGCGGAACTGCTCATTCGTCGCCTGGAAGGCGATATCCAACCGCCGGAAAGGCTGGTCCTGCGGACCGCAATCATCACGCGAGGCTCGGTGGGTTCACCACATCCGTGAGTCCACCACAGCTACAGGCCCTGACCGTACGCTCACTTGCCGTCCAGCGGAGCGACGACGCCCGGAGGACGTTGGAAGTAACTATCCCGTGGCCGGCCATTTGCGAGATTGCGCAAAGCGTTCTAGAGCCTTGGCGTCCATCGGGCGGCCGAGCGCGTAGCCCTGCAGTAGGTCGCAGCCGAGATCTTTCAAGATGCGCGCATGCTCCATCGTCTCGACGCCTTCGGCCACCACCTCGATTCCGAGCGATTTCCCGATTTCGATGATGGATGACACCAAACGCCGTTGCGGCAGCGAGCTGGTGATGGGTGTGATCAGCTGGCGATCGATCTTCAGTCGGCGCGGCTGAAGCTTGAGCAGACTGACGATCGAGGCGTAGCCGGTGCCAAAGTCGTCAATCTCAATGTCGATACCGAGGTCCTTGATGTGCTCGATGTTCCAGGCGACGAGGTCGTCATTCTCATCGAGGAAGATGGACTCGACAAGTTCGAACGAGACCGTGCCTTCGCCGATGTTGAGCTTGCGAAGGCCATCGATCAGGTCCTTGTCCTCAAGCCGGCGTGCCGAGACGTTGACCGAAACGTGTGGAATGTCGAGGTGCTGAAGCTGCCAGCGCTCAAAATCGGCCAACGCCCTTTTGAGGACCGTTCGGTCGATCAGCGCGACGACGTTCAGCTCCTCCGCTACCCTCAAAAAGACGTCAGGGCCCAGGATCCCGCGCGTCGGGTGCTGCCAGCGTGCCAGGGCCTCCACGCCGACAATTTCCAACGTGCCGGCGTCAAACTGCGGCTGGTAGAAAACGATGAATTCGTTGCGCTCGAGGCCACCCAGGATCTCGTCCGCGGTCTGCTTGGTCTCCACGATTTCACTTTGCAGCTCATCATTGAAGAACTCGTAGCGGTTTCGGCCCCGGCTCTTCGCCCGGTAAAGGGCAAGATCGGCGTTGACCAGGAGCTGCCGTGCGTCGAGCCCCTCGCCCGTATTCGTCGCAATGCCGATGCTAACGCCGAACCGGCACTGGTGGCCACGAAAATCGACGGGTTGCCGCATCTCCTCGATGATGCGGTCGGCCAGTGCGGCGAGCTCGGCGTCGTCGCGCCTGGGACAGATGACCACGAACTCGTCGCCGCCAATGCGCGCGACGAAGTCGGCTCGTCCCGCATTGGCCGTGATGACCTTCGAGGCATGCATCAACATGGCGTCACCGGCGGCGTGCCCGAGCGTGTCGTTGATCTGCTTGAAGCGGTCGAGATCCAAATGCAGGAGCGCGGTTCGTTCTCCCGGACGCGTGCTCGTCGCCAGCATGTCGTCGAGATAGCGGCGGTTCGGCAGACCGGTAAGCGAATCGTGGAGCGCCACATGTTCGATGCGCGCCTTGGCCACTTCAAGCTCGGCGTTCCTGAGCTCCGACAACTGCCTTTCTCGCACAAGGTTTTCGTTGAGCACGACGTCGCTTGTCACGTCCCATTCGGCGCCGATCATCCTGGGCGTGTCGTTGCGCTCCTGGAAATAGGTCGCGCGCGTGCGCACATGCCGGATCTCTCCATTCGGATGGACAATCCGATATTGCGAGGAATAGGGTCCCTTCACCGCCGCCGCGGCATCGAAATCCTGCTGCGCCCGTTCGATGTCCTGCGGATGAATCACTGACGCCCAGTCATCATAGCCGCGCGGCTTCCGGTCAGCCGGCTTACCGTATATTTCGTTGACGCGGTCGTCCCACACCAGCTCGTTGGTAGCGATGTTGTGCTCCCAGACACCGATCCCCGACGCATCCAGCGCGAGTTCAAGGCGACCGGATAATCGCCTGAGCTCGGCGAAGTTTTTCTGCCTTTCGCCGAACAGCCGCCCCGCAACGAGAATGGGCAGCACCACAAGCGCACCGGCCAATGCCATGATGGCCCGCAAGGTCCAGGGATTCTTCGCCGATGCGGCCCAGCCCCCTTTGGGGATCGCCGCGATCTGCCAGGACCCGGAGGGCAGATGCACCGTCTCGGTCACTGGGTTGGCGCGCGTTATACTCTCGCCACCGAAGAAGCGATCACCCGTCCCGCCAAGGCCGTCTTTGCCGGTCAGGGCGATCTCGATGTCGAGATCACCGTCAGTAAGACCGCTTGCCTTGTAGAGGCGCTCGACGTCAACGACGACCGAGACGATGCCCCAGAAGCGATCGCCGCCCCCCGCCGTCTTCACGAACACCGGAAAGCGGCCGATGAAGCCCTGCCCTCCTTGCGCCAGGTCGACTGGACCGGCCAGCACGGGCACCCGCAGGTCGCGCGCCCTGAGGGCGGCGGTGCGTTGGGCATCGCTCTTGCGGTAATCGAGGCCGATGGCCTTTTCGTTCCCAGCCATTGGATACATGAGCGAGATAACGAGGTCCGGCGCGCCGGCGATGTTGCGCAGCTGAGATTCCTGCTCGAACAGGTTGCTTGCCAGTGCCGCAAACCTCTGTTGCCCCATATAGGGCTCGGTCACGATCGCCGAAACGAGGCCGCGCGTAAGCTGGAGGTTACCGTTGATGTTGCCTTCCAGCTTGGCCCTTATGATGTTCACCTTGGCCAAGACGTCGGCGCGCGCCAATTGGTCTGAAACGATCCTGTTTTCGCGGTCGGCGAGAATGGCGCAGATCACAAGCACCACAAAAGCGATCGCCGCCGGCAGGTTCGCGAAAGAAAATACCGAGTGTCTCAACCGGCTGAGACTGGATGCAGTGCTGGCCAAGTGACCCAAATACCTTTCCCGGGACTAACCTTCGGCCGATCCTAGTAGAAAGTACTTAAATTTGGTTTTCCATCATGCCGGGCAATTTCAGCATCAGGTGGCGCTCGCGAGGAGGTCACGACCCGGCATTGGGGTCTCAAACAGCGGCACTTTTGAACGCAGCGCTCCGCGACGAGCATCCCCCAACTGCGCGGAACGGCAATTTGATGCGCCTGCAGGTTGGGAGCGGGTCGGCTCCCGGCGCTCTCACTTTCGATATCGCGCCATAATTGCGCTGAGCCAGCTGAAGAGGCTGATTTCCTCGGGTCGCCCCTCCACCTCCTGAATGGCGGTGCGGAGCGTGAGCTCCACCAGATCATCTGCAGTCTCGACGGATTGCGCTCGATACGAGCGGGCGACAAATCTGAGCGCTGCAATCAGGCGTGGATCTGTTGCGTCAGAACATTCATCTGCCGCAACCTGGAGAAATTTTCGGGTATCGGTGGTTTCATCTTGAAGCATAACTTCCATGCCTGTTCTGGGGGGCGAAAGCACCCGAGTCGACCACCAAGCGTTCGCAGGCCGGATTGATCGAGCGACGTATACAAACTAAGCCGGGTATCTGACCGAGCAAACTCAAATGATAAATCAAGGGAGTTGGTATCAATCCGACAATCGAACGGCCGTCGCGATGCACCCACCAGCTCGCGCTCTGGGGCATCACAATAGAGCGAACCATCTACAAATACTGCCAATTTGCCTGGCCTGTTCACTTGGACTTTCTCGCTGCTTTTGCGGCTTATCCGCTTGCACGGATGTTTGGCATCTCTTGAACGGGCCGCCATTGCCGGACCAGCACCAGTCGCCCTCCGCATGTCGCCAGATGTTCTTGGTCGGGGATGACTTGCTGCCGAATAGCGCCGCGAAGATTTGCCGAGGAAATCCATGGCGCGATCCTTCATGCCGAGTGACCCCAGCATGCTCTAAACCTGCCCGTTGTCATGACGTCTCGACCCCGGCCCGCTGTGTTGCATAGCGGCTGGACCATCTCTCCGCAATTTCCAAAAGCAATGAAACAATCGGGCTGAGCCATAGTCCTGATGCCCAGCAAATCACGGCTCGGCAATCGGAGCACTAGGACAGCGCGTCAGCAGCATTTGAAGAGAGAGGCTCAGCCTGAGCAGCTTCTTGTCATTCTCGTCCCGGATTTCAATGGCCAATTGATGCCCGTCGACGTCCTTCAGCGAGTCTCTAGTCAAATCGATCAGACCTGCTAGCGCCTCGCTCCGTGCGGCTTCGATCCCCCCACATTCGACGCCTGTCTCGTCTTTGATGACGGCATCGCTTTCGTAGGTGTCAAAGAAATATCTAGCCATCGAACCCACCTCTACCCTCACAACGTCGTCGCGTTCCTCTGGTGCAGGTAAGCGGTGTCAAAATCTCCTGCTCGAACGAGCCCAGGCCAGTCAACAGCATGAAATCGGGAGCCCTCGGTGACAATCAGTCCGTCGCCTCGAAGATCCTGCAGCGTTCGGTTGACGTGCACGGTGGACAAGCCCAACGCGTCGGCAAGCTCCGCCTGCGTGATCGGAAGCTCCGCCACATGGTCCTCGCCGACGAGATCGGCATCCTCCCGATGGCTCGCGGATTTAGCGACGCCCGGGCCTAGCCGGTCTTCCGCTGCCGCGGAGGATGTCTGCGGCCGTCATTCCCTCGCTCACGGGGAAAGCCTTGGCCTGTTGCCGACGCGTGTCGCCCGGCGCCTTGGCCGAAACGCCCTCTCCTGCCCCGCGAAGATCGCTACGCATGGGCGACGGCCGCTCTCGCGCGATCGACGCCCAGCAGGAAATCGGCCATCGTGTCGGCGACGAGAGCCGGCGCCTCGATCAGGATCGAGTGGCGAAGCCTGGGCAGGATGGCGATTTGTGAACCTTGCACCTGTTCGTGCATCAGCCGCGCCATGCGCGGACTGGCCCCTTGGTCGTCCGCGCCCGTCACGATCAGGGTTTGGCAGGTAATGCGGTCGAGGATGCCGCCGAAATCGGTTTCGGCGAGAACCCGATACGCAGCGACATAGCAGTCACGGTCGTTTTCGGCGTCGCGCCGGCGCAGTTGCGCGATGATCTCAGGGTTCCTGTTCTGAAAATCTTCCGTCAGCCAACGTGACAGCGAGGCAGCGTGATGCGCCGAGGCATCGCTCGCCATCAGCGCCGCCAGCCGGCCGCGCACGGCGTTTCGCTCCTCTGGCGTCCGGCCTGCGACCGTCGACAGCAGCACAAGTTTTTGCAGGCGTTCGGCATGCGTCAACGCGAGGCGTTGCGCGATCAAACCACCCAAGGAAAACCCTGCCAGATTGAAGGTGGTAAACCCGACATGATCGGCCAGCGCCAGCGTCTCACCGACGAAGGCATCGATCTCGTAGCGGCCCTTGACCCGGCTTGAGCGGCCGTGGCCGCGCAAATCGAAGGTAAGGACCGCGAAACGGTCTCTCAGCCGCTCGGCCACGCCATTCCAAGCTTCGAGATACGAGCCGACGCCATGGATGCAGACCAACGGCGCGCCGCCCTCGCCCTCGAGGCGCCAGTTGAGCAGCACGCCTTCGACATCGAGCTGGCCGGAACGTGCCATCCTCACGCCCTCGCCATATGGCGCTTCTTGTCGCGCTCGCGCGCGGCAAAGACCGGCATCACCTCGTCCACCCAAAGCTTGATCGTCTTCTTCTGCAGCTCGAACGGCAGGTTGAACGTCAGGCCGAGGCAATATTGGTCGACGCCCGCCGCCTCATAGTCGAGCAGCTTCTCGATCACCTCGTCCGGCGTGCCGAACATGAGGTTGCGGCGGATGTTTTCGGGATTGTAGTTGTCCTTGCCCTTGACGCTGTCGTAGGGCACGGCTTCGGGAAAGCCGCTGCGCACCGTGCCGATGTTCTGGAACAGGTTCTCAAAGGCGCGGCCATAGTCGATGGCATGCCCGACCGCGACCTCCCAGTCCTGCGCCCGTTCGTAGACGCAGGTGCGACGCTGCATCATCAGGCGCGGCCGCGGCACCTCCGGATGATCGGCGACGGCCTTGCGGAACTTCTCGCCGAGCACGGCGATCTCCGCCGCCGGCGCCGAGAGCGGCGTCGACAGGATCGAGGCGCCGATGCCGACCGCCCAGTCGAATGTGCCCGGGTCTCGAGCGGCCACCCAGATCGGCGGGTGCGGCTTCTGCAGCGGCTTTGGTACGCCGGCGGCCGCAGGGAACTTCCAGTAGTGACCGTCATGGGCATAGTCATCGGCCCACAGCCTCGTCACCGCCGGCACCAGCTCTTTGAGATAAGCGACGCCTTCCTGCTGCGGCATGCCGCCGGCCATGCGGTCGAATTCATACTGATAGGAGCCGCGCGCGATGCCGAATTCCAGCCGTCCGCCGGTCAGGTGGTCGCAAAGCGCGGCCTCGCCGGCCAGCCGGATCGGGCTCCAGTAGGGCGCGACCAGCGTCGAGGTGCCGAGCCGGATCCGTTCGGTGTGCTGGGCAAGCCAGGTCAGCGTCATCAGCGGGTTGGGCGAGATCGTGCATTCGATCGTGTGATGCTCCGCCGTCCATAGCGTTTCGAAACCGCCCTCGTCAGCCATCCGCGCGAGGTCCAGGAGATTGCTCTTCACCCGCTCCATCGGGATATCGGGCGAGAAGCGTTCCATGGTCAGCGATACGGCGAATTTCATGTCGGTCTCCCGGTCGTTGGGTCGGGGTCTTGGTCAGCGAAGGCGGATGACGAACGGGTCCTGCATGGCGCCCGAATAGTCGATGACGACGTTCTTCAGGCGCGAGAACTCCTCCATGGCGTCGAAGCCGCCGCGCCGCCCATAGCCGCTCTCCTTGAAGCCGCCGTTGGCGGACATGAAGGAGGAGGCGCGATAGGTGTTGATCCAGACGGTGCCCGCCTCGACATCGCGGGCGAAGCGCAGTGCGCGGTTGATGTCGCGTGTCCAGATGCCGGAGGCGAGCCCGTAGCGCGTGTCGTTGGCGAGCCGGATCATCTCGTCTTCCGACGAGAACGGGATGACGCCGACGATGGGACCGAACAATTCCTCCTGCATGAACTCCATGCCGTTCTCAGCGCGGGTCATCACCGTCGGCTCGAAATACCAGCCGCCGGCAAGCTCGTCCGCCTGCGGACGCTTGCCGCCGGCCGCGATCCGCGCGCCTTGGCGCACACCGGAAGCGACATAGCCTTCCACTTTGGTGAGCTGTGCCGAGAGCGCGAGGGGGCCGATGTCGGTGTCCTCCAGCATCGGCAGCCCGACCCGCACCCGCCTTGTGCGTTCGACCAGAGCCTCGATGAAAAGCTCATAGACGCTCGCCTCAACGAAACAGCGCGAGCCAGCGACGCAGGTCTGGCCCGCGGCCGCGAAGACACCGGACACAACGCCATTCACGGCATGCTCGATGTCTACGTCGCCGAAGACGACGTGAGGGGACTTGCCGCCAAGCTCCATCGAGCAGGGGATGAGGTTCTGCGCCGCATTGGCTGCAATGCGCCGCCCGGTTCCGGTCGAGCCGGTAAAGACAAATTTGGCGATGCCTGGATGCCTGGTCAGCGCGTCGCCGGCGACAGCGCCGGTGCCGGTTACCACGTTGACGACCCCGGCGGGGAAGCCGGCCTCCATGATCAGTTCAGCCAGCGCCAGCGTCGAGGCCGTGGCATGCTCCGATGGCTTGACGACCACTGTATTGCCGAGCGCCAGGCACGGCGCCAGCGTGCCGGTGAGCAGCATCAGCGGCGAGTTCCACGGCGTGATCATGCCTACGACACCGATCGGCTCGCGCACATTGAAGTTGAGCATGTCGAGCTTGTTGACGGGAATCGTGTCACCGAGCAGCTTGTCGGCCATGCCGGCGAAGTAGGTGTAGCTGTCGGGCATGGCGCGCATCTGCGCCCTCATCTCCTTGAGCAGCTTGCCATTGTCGCGCGTCTCGATCAGCGCCAGCGCGTCGGCGTTGTCGAGGACCAGTTCCGCCAGGCGGCGCACCAGCCTGCCGCGGTCAGTCTGGGTCATGCGCCGCCAGGCCGGATTTGCGAAAGCAGAGCGCGCCGCGTCCACAGCCGCGCCGACATCCTCGGCGCCAGCCTCGGCAAACTGGTACCAGGGCCTGCCGGTGGTCGGGTCGAAACTGTCGATATACTGTCCGCTCCTCGGCGCCGTGAACGCGCCGTTGATGAACAGGTTCTGGCGCGAGCCTTCGAGCGATGCGACCGTCGTTTTCATGTCTGTCCTGCGTGTCTCGTCATTTGGACGCGGCCTGCGTCCACGATTGCGACTGTCCGTCGATCATTGCGACACGGCCGCCGTCACCGCTATCCATGTAGATGCCGAAGCGCTTGTCCTGCCGCTCGCGCGCATAGCGGCGCAGCATGGCGCGCACTTCATGCGTGGCGATCTGCTCGTACGGCAGCATGTCGACTGGAAAGAAGGCGTGACCATCCGGCAGGGCGGCTTCAGCACCCTCGCGGCTCAGCTCGGCACGGTAGATCAGATAGCCGGGGTCGCTGTCGGCGACATCGAAAACCGAATAGAGGAAGGTGTTTTCGGGAACGAGGCTCAGCGCCTCGCCGCCATCTAGGATCAGGTTGCTATCCGCCTTGCGGCGCCGTGCCGTCGGCAACATCCAGCCGCCTCTACCGTCGTTGCGCAAGAGGATGCGATCGCCAGCCTCAACCAGATAGCCGATGATCATGTCTTGCGAGGCCAGCCAACCGGCCGGCAGGGGATCCTTCACGCTGGCGTAGCGGCCGCGGCAAAACCCGAGCGGCGCTGACGGGCTGGTTCCGAAGGCCTGCACCTGACCGATCAGGATGACGTGGTCGCCGGCCTCGACGCGATTGTGAACGGTGCAATCGAACCAAGTCAGGCTGTCGGTGAGGATCGGCGCGCCGGTGTGGGCGCGATCATGGTTCACTGACTGGAACTTGTCCGCAGCTTTCGATGCGAACACCGATGAGACATCGGCCTGTCCCTCATGTAGGAAATTGACCGCAAAGGATTGGCTTTCACTGAAGGCCGGAAAGCTCGCCGCCAATTTGCCAACACAGACCAGTAGTAGCGGCGGATCGAGCGAGACGGAGGTGAAGGAATTGGCCGTCATGCCGCGTGGATTGCCGTCGCTGTCACGCGTGGTGATCACCGTAACCCCGGTCACGAAGGTGCCGAAGGCGCGACGCAAAGCGATCGGGTCGATCATCCTTTGTGCCACCGCGTCCGCCATTATCTTCCTCCACATCGTCGGACGAAGGCTAGGCAGGAGGCGGCACCGGTTCTTCCTCGGATCTGTAGGAAAGAGTTCGCGACTGGCTGCTGCCATCCCGAGCAAGCAGGAGCGCGATAAGCCCGCGCCTGGCGGCGGATAGCGACGGCAATGTCGGGATGGAGTGGTACTAGCGGGTTTCAGGCACGCGGCTGTCGATGATGCCGCTGAGGCGGATCGCCAGCTCGGCCGCGAAACGTTGTTCTGGCGTGTCGAGCTTGATCCCGAACAGCTCTTCCATGCGCGACAGGCGATAGCGCAAGGTGGTGACATGCAGCCCCATCACGTCGGCGCAAGCCTGGCTGCGGCAACCTTCACGCAGAAAGGCAAACAACGTGTCCAGATACGGCGTGCCGTGCTCGCGATCATGCGCGATCAAGGCGCCGACGCTCTTGTCGACGAAGTTGCGCACATCGGGCACATCGGCGGCCGCGACCAGCATCGGCAGCGGACCGAAATCCTGGCCGGCGAAAACGCCGGTGCGCCCAAAAGACCGGCCGATGCGGATCATGCGTCGGGAACGCTCCCAGGCGGTGGGATAATCGGCCAGCAAGGCACAGACCTCGGAAACCAGCACCGCCGGCTCACGGCCGAGATGGCGACCAAACTCCGTGGCGATTGTGTTCGGCAATTTCGCCAGGCGCATGCTCTCCCTGGCATCGCCCGCGACGAGACAGACAAGACCGCCCCCCACGGCGACAACCGTGCCCGCCACGCCTGCCTGTTCCAGAAGGCGGACAAGGGCATGATGGGGATCGGCAAGCCCGCCGCCGTCCTTTGCCGTATCGGCGTAGTCGACGACAATAAGTCTTTGCGGCACGGTCAGGTCGAGCCCCAGCCGCCGTGCCCGGTTGACGATGTCGGCCTCATCGCGCCAGCGGCGTTCCACGACTTCCAGGAAAAGCTCGGTCAGCGATCTGGTCTCGAAACGGAAGCGGACGAAGCTGCGCATCATTTGCACGCTGAGCGCAAATTTGGCGCTGTCGAGCAGCATCTGGTCGAGCTGTCCGGATTGCTGCGGCGTCGGAAAAATCATCAGCGCGCCAACGACTTCGTCGTCGATTGTCAACGGCTCTACGCGCACCGAAAGCTTGAGGCGATGCTTGCCGTCGTCGACGAACAAAGTCTCGTCCTGGCGCGCTTCCGACGCGCCGCGCGCGACCTTGACGATCTGCCGGTTGAGCACGCCGCCAACTGCCTGGCGCCAGGTCGCGGCATCGAAATGCGCTTGGCTCGGCGAGCGACCGGCCACGACCAGATTGGCGTGGAAATCGATGACCACCACGGGGTTGGGCAACAGCTCGCCGACCTTGTCGGCGAGCGAGACCACCGATCCTTCCGACAGCGCCTGCTGCAGAAGCGAGGTATGCGCCTGCAAGGCGCGCTGCAGACGCTCGCCCGCCTGTTTTTCCTGGCGCAGCCGATGCTGTTTCTCCACCGCGATCTCGCCCAGATGCACGATCATGCCGATGAAGGCGATATCCTCGGCACTCACTTCGGTGATCTCGCGCGAGACCACGGTCAGCACCATCGGCCGGCCGTCTTCATCGACACAGCTCATCGGCATGACGAGCACGCTGCGATAGTCGCGTTCGAACGCCTCGCGGCGATAACCCGGAAACTCCTCCGACACCCGCGCATCCCTGATATAGACCGGCTCGTTGCGGTTGAGTGCGACGATCGAAGGACTGGTCGCCAGTTCCCAGCGGTCCGGCAAAGCGCGTTGGATGAGCGTCGGATCATGACGGACGATGACATAGGCGTGGCCATGCGGCGCATCGATGCTCATGATCGAGCCCAGCGTCCATTTGGCATGGCGGCAGGCTGCCAGCACGAGGTCGCGCAGCACGGACTGGAGATCGCCACCCGAATTGATGAGGCTGGCGGCGTCCCGCAAAGAGAGAATTTGCGACTCGTGGTCCACGCCCGGTCTTCCGCCTCGCGAAGGGCCATTTAAGCCGTCGCGGATATACGAACGCTACACCGCTTCCAAGCGGGGTGCACGCCGATTCTTCCTACGAACCGGAGGAATACCAGCTTTCCGGGCCTGATTAGGCTGGGCTTCCACCAACAGGGCCTGAGATCATGGAATTGCGAAAAGTCTGCACCTTCATCGAGGAAGTGCACATTGAAGGCGGCAAGGCGGGCGCTAAGCCTGTAAAGTCGATCGTCGTCGCGGCCGTGCTACGCAATCCATGGGCGGCGCGCGGCTTCGTCGAGAACCTGCGGCCGGAGATTGTCGCCATCGCACCGCGCTTGGGGCATGAGCTCACGCGTCGCCTGCTCGAGCTTATGCCTGCCGATCGCATCGAGAGCTACGGCAAGGCCGCCGCCGTGGGCGTCGCAGGCGAGATCGAACACGCCTCCGCCATGATCCATACGCTGCGGTTCGGCAATGTGTTTCGCGACGCCGTCGGCGGCACGACCTATCTCGAATTCTGCAACACGCGCAACGCCCCAGGCGCGCTGCTGTCGTTGCCGATGATGCACAAGAGCGAGAACGGCCGCCGCTCGCATTTCATCACCGCCAACTTCCAGATCGCGGACGGCCCGGCAGCCGACGAGATCGTCGTGGCCATCGGCGCGGCGGACGGCGGACGTGTTCACCCACGGATTGCGGACCGCTTTCAGGACGTGAAAGAAATGGAGCAGGAAGCAGCGATGTGATCCTTGCGCTGCATCCCTTGCCCTGTGGTCGATGATGTCCGCTTTCGAGAATCGGCGCAGCGGGCCTCAACGGCCGACATGAGGCGCAAAGCTGACCGGCAGATTGGGGGCCGGCAGCGGTCGGTTCGCTTGTGACCAGGGAAGCACGATAGCTGACCTTCAACGTCAGGCCGCGATATCACGCGAAGGCGGAAGCGCGACTGATCGTCGATCGCGTCAGGAACGAGAGCGCCGTCACCGGGCCGACGCAGGGGATGGCCATGAAGTCATGAAGTCGCCGGCATGGTTCGTTGCGGGATGCGGTCGGCAATACTGTCGCCACACCCGCTCGCGACAGCATCGCGTCGATCAGCTCGACCGACAGCGGATCGTTCGCCACAGCCTAGCGCACTGCCTGTTCGACCGCTAAAAGCCGAAGCTACACGGAATTCGCGCAACAAATGCGCTGACTGGGGTCGGCCGCGGCTGTCGAGTTGCATAACTCGGCCGACGGTCTTTTGCGAGACTTACCAAAAAATTGACATGAATTAGTAATGGCTAATGCAGAATACGCTCCTATTTTATCTGGCACTAGGACATGTGCTGAGCGTTCGAGCCGGGTACGTCCGGTTCCGCCTCAATAGGAGGCACAGATGGCCAAGGCACGCTGCCGTTGCTGGATGCAAGCCGAAGACGGCGGCGCCGCAGGGGGGCTCACTCTGGGCATTGGTTGGCTGCTGCGCTTCCGGCCCCTTCTCTCTCCAGGTGAAAATGATGGACGACGGTGAGCGGACTCATACTGAACCGGAGACGAGTTCTTGGACCGGCCGCAACAGGCGTCTCGACCCGTCGCGCCTGCCGGAGCAGGTGAGCTACACCACAAGTGACAACTATGGCGGCGTGACCTTTACGCTCAACCAGCGTGGTGCGGTGGTCCGCCGCACGCAAAATGTGAGCAGCGTGCCGGCAATCATTGCCCTCCCCGCCAAGGTTTTCCGCGGAGTGGCCGCCTGCGCAATGGAGGATCCAAGTGGAAGTTTCACAGCGGAGCTCAAGCTTCTGCACAATGATCCGATGCTGACGGTGCCGCTACTGGTGTCCGACGAGCTCGAGCTTGTTGCCACCGACTGGCGTGCCTGGGCCGTGGCCTACCGTCTGCCCATGCTTCTGCTGGGGGCCGACGGCGTTGCCCGCACGCTTGAGGAAACGCTCGGTGCCAAGATCAACTCGCTCTCATCGAAGCGACCCCAAGACGGACCGCGTCTCGACCATGCACCTAGGCTTTCAAAGGCTGGCCTGATGAACAAACTGACGTCGCTAGAGCATATCGGTCGATTGTTGGATAGGAAGTGATGTGACAAATGTCTCGTGCACTTGGTCGGCAGGGTCGATCCTTCTCCACTGGGTCGGTTGCTGAGCCCCCCTCCAGGCGCGGCCAGGTAGCGTCGGCTTCATTACGAATCCCTCGGCCCTCTAAGCTAGGATAGCTGCCTTGTTGTTGCTTGGAGGACTTGAGAAACGCGCCTCGCGCGGGTCGTTCGAGGGTTGGACACAGTTGTTCCTCTGGCTCGCTAGGTAGCCTGACTCATGCCAGTCGTCGGCCGCCGCCTCCGAAATGGTGAGTTTCGCGCCCGATGATCATCAGTTTGGCGAGCGGTGTTGTTGCGCAGCCGGCGAATGCGTCCGTGCAAGACGATGCCAGAGCGCGTGTGCTGGAGCGACATACTGGACGCGGCCGGCAAGCGGGCGGTTCGGCCTCGCCAGACAATTCATATTAGCATCTGCTTGACGAAGCCATTATTCGCACCAGACTCACGGCTATGGCAAAGGGCATCAATATCGGCGACGAGGTCGTGATCACGGCAACCGTGCGCAAGCGGGTCACTGAGGACCGGGTGAGCGTTTCCATCCCTTCCTATGGGCAACCCCACTCGGTGATCGACCATACGACGAAGGTACAGAAGGGGCAGCACATCGAGTTGATTGGCAGCCTCACCCACATCAACGAAAACCGCGTGATCTGGGCGTACCAGTCACAATCGATGCCGCCGTCGTCAGGCTGGTGAGCGCGTACAAGTCGTCGATCAGAAAGGCGCCGCTGGTGGACAAGCCGACATGAGGCCGGCCCATTGTGCATCCTGCCCGCACTTGCCGGCTAGTGGGATCTCACAAACAAGGCCGGAACTTAGTCATCCTCTCATTGTTAGGGCGGCCAACGCCTACGGGATGGTCCATGATGCATGACGGCAAAGTCCTCGTGGTTGAAGACGAGCCTGTCATATTGCTTGACCTCGATTTCGCGCTGACCAAGGCCGGCTTCACCGTCGTTGCTGCCAGCAACGCCGCGAGCGCGATTGAGGCGTTCGATGTCGACCCCTCAAGAATCCGGGCTCTCGTCGCGGACATCCGTCTGGGGCCGGGAATGCGAGGTTGGGACGTCGCTCGACATATTCGGCAGGCAAATCCAAATTTGCCAGTCGTTTACGCGACCGGCGACACTGCCTCACACTGGGGCGCGGAAGGGGTGTCGAAGCATCATCATCTGGAAACCGTTTTTCATGCCACAGATTGTCACGGCATTATCGACGCTGATTAACTCCCGTTGAACGGCTCATTCCACCGCCGCCGGCACCTGGGCCATGAGCACGTGCGAGCACACAACCGGTCCGCCGTTTCCTGAACTTCCGCAGGGCCGGATGTTGCAGCCCGCATGGGAGGCCTGTCTGACCAGGCGACGGCTCGGTGGCTTGATCTCGCAGGGGCAAACCGCCGAGCCTAACTGACCTTTGCCAGCTTATCTGAAATTAGCATCGTGGCCATTGACCGGCGCGTTCAAATGCATAAGCAAAGAAGACTACGCGACGTTAGGTTCCACTGTCGCGGGCAGTGGCACCCAACCTGAAAATTTCAAGCTTCTCGCTGTACGAGAGCCGTACCCTTTCGCCGCATCGCTTGCAGGTGAACGTCGTTACGGACTTGACCCAGGAGCCTTTCCTGACCAGTAGGGTTTTGCAGCTCGGACACTGAAAAGTTTAGGTCTTCGTCAAGCAGCTGATTGGATAGAGCCATTCATCTTCTCCCAAGATGAAGTGGCTTTGCAAGACGAATGCCAGAGCGCGTGTGCTGGAACGACACAGGGGGCGCTGCCGAGCGAGCGCAGTATGGCTGATGCTGCGAGCCGCTGAAGAGCGGCCTACGCGGAATTCAGATTTTCGCAAAGCCCTCGAGCAGCCGCTCAGCCTGCGGTGCGTTCGTCAGACAAGCGCAATCGCTTCCACGATTGCGTGCAAGGCAAGGCTGGCGAACCTGTGAGTGACAAGGCCGAATCGCTGAAGCCCGGTCTCGTCGTCGAGTAATGCTGAAGGCGAAGAGC
This sequence comes from Mesorhizobium sp. B2-4-13, assembly GCF_006658535.1. NCBI lineage: Bacteria > Pseudomonadati > Pseudomonadota > Alphaproteobacteria > Hyphomicrobiales > Phyllobacteriaceae > Mesorhizobium > Mesorhizobium sp. B2-4-13. The sequence goes on from NZ_VFVB01000016.1 coordinate 31,160, forward strand.
CCGCGATCCGGCTATCCCATCGGCGCAGATCGTCCGCCAGAGCCGCGGGCTTTCTGGGACTTCTTTGGGAATGGTTACCAGCCCTGCATGCTGTACCAATCGTCGACGTCACGGCGGACGCGATCCTTCTCCAGGCCGTAACGTTCCTGAATCTTGCCTTCGAGCTGATCGCGCTTGCCGGCGATGCGGTCGAGGTCGTCGTCGGTGAGTTTGCCCCACTGTTCCTTGACCTTGCCTTTGACCTGCTTCCAGTTCCCTTCAACGCGGTTCCAGTCCATGTGTGGCCTCCTTCGTTTGATATGAAGTCGAAACGTAATCGGGGCAGCGAGGTTCCGGACCGTCTCCTTCCCATAAGGTTCGCTTTATCGGCAGGATGAAGGCCAATAGACCGTCGCGCCCCAAGCAAACACAACACACTCACCATTCCGGCGTCTCAACACCTAGTCTCCACTAGCTGCCCGGATTTGCCCGCAAATCAGCCCGGACCAGACGCCCAAACAGGCGTCAACCACCAAGTGTTTTTCGGACTTTTTACTGCTCTGGCGTTAAATTGGCACACCGTCTGCCTTACAACCCGCTAAGCGTCTCAGTACAAGCGTTTAGGATTTGCGGGCAGTAGCCATCGAATTTTGCCTCGTGTCGGTGGCCGCGGGATTATCGACGCCGGTAGCCAGTCCACTAAGACCTGCCGCATCGGAACTGTGTCGGTAGTGGCGATGGTACAGATCGTTGGAGTTAGGTCCGACTGTCTCTATCGGTCGAGGCATGTGCGCTGTAGCTGGGCACGCGGTGAGGATTGCGAACCAGGAGATACTGAATGGCATCGACTGGTCCGGGCTCCGAAGAAACGACCACAATCGGAGCACTCGTCCCTTTGACTCGCCCCGGCTGGGTTGAGGCAGGCAGACATTTGCTTGCGGGCCTTCAGCTAGCTGTTAGCGAAATCAATAGCGCTGGTGGCGTCGGCGGCAAGGCGCTTGAGCTGCTCGTCCGAGACACTGCAGCCGATCCACAGAAGGCCGTCGCGGCGGTGGATGAACTGGCCCGTTTGGGCGTGGTAGCGATCGCGGGAGAGTATCACAGTGTCGTTGCTCGCGCGGCGGCTGTCAGGGCCGACGAGCTTGGACTCCCTTTTCTCTGTTCGTCGGCGGTACTCGACAGGCTAACGGATCAACCAACCAAGTGGGTCGCACGTCTTGCCCCGCCGCAGTCCCGCGGCTGGCAAACATATGCCGACTTCCTGTCGCGCGCTGGCCACGATCGGATCGCCGTTGCATCGCAGCAGAGCGTCTACTGGGCATCTGGCGTTCACATTCTGCGTGGTCACCTTGAAGCAAACGGCGCGACGTTATCCGACATCAGCATGAGCTCGCTGGACCCGTCAATGTTGTGCGACCAACTCATCCACCATCGCGCGACAGTGCTTCTTCTTCTTGTAGGCCAGCCAGAGCCAGCAATCTCAATCGTCAAGTCAGTTCGCAATGACGGTCGCCTGTCCACGATCAAGATCGGCGCTCCAGCTGGGCAACCAGAATTCGCTGAATGGGCCACATTGCTAGGCGAAGATAGCGCTGCGATCCCCTTCCTGCGCTATCGACCCGGAGACCTCGACCCGCTAGGCTCACGCGTCGAAAGGGCCCTGCGGGAGAAGTTGGGCGAGGCGCCCTCCTTCGTTGCTCTGGAAGGATACGACACGATCGTCGTCCTTGCTCAGGCAATACGGTCCTACGGCACTGACCGGAACAGCATCGCAGAGTCATGGCCGCGGATAGAGGTTGCCGGCACCCGTGGCCACATCCAGTTCTTTCGCACACCAGCTACGACCGTTTGGCAGTGGACTGGTGTGCCGATTCAAATCGCCGAAAGAACACCGGGCAACCCGGCGCAAATCAAGGGTGTTGACGATGCCAGGTGAGGCGGAGTTGGCTGGCGGGAGTTCGCGGCGCAGCAGCGCCGTCACTTTTGGGGCCATCCAATGGCTTGGAGCATTCTCCACGCTGTGGCCGGCGGCCCCGAGAAATCTGGGCATGATGGATTGTTCCATGCAGCCGCTTCCGCGGGAAGCCTTCACGTCGACCTCTTGCTCGGCGCGCCGCGCTGCTCTCTCCCTTGGCAAGTGATCCTTCGGGATGAGCCTGACATTAGCATTGGTCTTTCCGAATGAAAGGAACATCAGCGCTCAATTGAAGTTCGGGCGCCGATGGGATCCGACCACTCGATCCCGGAAGGACACTCAATGACCAACGATCTCTCACGCAATCAGGAACGGCGAGGTACAGCTCGGATCGCGAGCTGGGCCGTGGTCGTGATCGCCCTGGTTTTTCTAGGCCTTCTCGCCTTTTTTATATTCGCACCCTTGTCAAACGCTTCACGGCAACCGACACCGCAGGTTGCCCCCGAGCAGAACGAAGGCGGCAACGCACCCGCGCCCGCTTCGCCTGCCGCAGGCTGATAAGAAACGCCCGCCGCATCGCCAGACCGGTGAACCCAAGCCGCAAACCGGGATCACCTTCACACCTGTTTCAGTCCCCGCATCGGCTTCGTCACAGCACACGTGGCCCAACCGATCAAACGGTGCGCATCGACGCGAGTCAGCTTTGAAGGGATGGCCCCTGCGAAACCCGGGGGACAGACCGGAACAAAGGCACCCCTGCCTCGTTGGCTTCGTGAAGGGACGTGTTTCAGGCATACAGGAATAGCAAAATGAAGGTTTTGATTCTGAGCGCTTTGGCTCTTTCGCTTGCGGCTCCGGTGGTCGCTTCTGCTGCCGAGGCTGACGTGGTGGTTTCAACACATCACCGACATCACCATGGTACCACCGTCATATACAATGACGAAGGTGGCCGTCTTCACCACCGACATCACGGCCAGGAAGCATTCTATGACAACGGCCATCGCTCGTGGCGCCATCGGCATCACCGCCGTGATACCGTCGTCATCACTCGCTCGATGCACCGTCACCACCACAATCGGCCCGTCGTCATCCAACAGGAGGACTGATCGCTCTTTGGTCCGGCTCCATGCGTCCAACGCGGGAGCCGGATTGACTGCGCTTACCCATTCAGCAGGCGTGTCATGCAGTTGTCGAAGAGCATCTGGGAAGAGGCCCGCATAGTTAAGTCCGGGTACACGACCAAGCAGGAACTCGGCGGCGGCATCCTGCCCCGCTGGTGGCTAGGTCGAGCGCGCCGGCAGACCTCGCCCGCGTCGAAGGTGCGTCAAGCTTTTTGTGCCGCCGGCCCAAGTGTTGCGCCCTTTTGATGCGTTACCGAATGGAGGCGCTGGAGAGTTGTTTGAACAACTTTCAAGCGCAGCCCGCCGCCGCTGATCAAACTTGGGCAAAGTCGGTGTAGAACGTCGCGCGGTGCGTCGACGGAGGGTAGCGCAGTGTCCATCATCGACCGGATCACCGGCGTTTTCTCCTCCAGCAAGGAGGCAGTGGAGAAGGCTCCTGCTAAGAAGGCCGCCCCTAAGAAGGCAGCTGCGAAGAAGCCATCGAGTGCGAAGGCGCGGCCAAGAAGGCCGGAGCCGCCCCCGCAATGACAGCCCCCTCAAAGAACTCCACCTCAAAAAGTCAATCTGGTCTGCCCAAATCGGCGGCTAGGAAAAAAGCGACGGCGCAATGAAGCAAAAGACTTCCGCTTCGGCGGGGTTGATTGTGATGGGTCCGTGACGCTGAATGGAAAAGTTGTTCGTAAATATTGCTAACGCCGTTGCTCGAGGAGCGGGCCGGCCAATTACATTCATCCTTTGCATCGCTTTGATAGCGGTCTGGGGCTTCTCCGGACCTGTGCTCGCTTTTTCAGAAACCTGGCAGCTAATCATCAACACCTCTACGACGATCATTACGTTCCTGATGGTGTTCCTCATCCAGAATACGCAGAACCGAGATGGGGCAGCGGTACAGGCTAAGCTTGACGAGCTGGTGCGGGTGAGTACCGCCAAGAACAGCTTTATCGGGATAGATCTTCTAACCGCGACCGAGGTTGAAGAGATGAGGTCGACCTGTGAGGCCGCGGTGGCCCGCGCCCAGATCAACCGGCCAGGCGCAAAGAGGCGAAGGCGCAAGGAAAGGAACATGGCTGACGGCAAGGAGGAGAAACGGTATTAAGCCGCTCCTCGCCAATGGAACGAAGCATGGCACATGCCCCCGCGATCGCTGCCGGTAGCCTCCGTCAGTAGACCTCACATCGAGACGGGCCAGAGATCTCGCGGCTCTACCTCCTTTTCCAAAAATTCTCCATGGAGAGGTAGGTGAACGAGGCCGTCCAGCTCAACAGCACCAGTCCAGTGAGCGCCTCCGACGAGGCAATCAGTCGGATCGGACCCTCGGCCCTGATATCGCCAACTCCCAGGGTCGTGTAATTGGTGACGGAGAAATACAGGAAATCGACCCATCCATCGGAGATTTCTCCGACGATTTCGCCGAACAGCCGGTAGCTGTGGAGGCCCCAGAAGACGAAACCGTAGAACGTAATCTCTATAGTATGTGCGGCAAGCGCTCCGAAGATTACGATCAGCAATCGTCCTCGGCTCGGGAACCCGCCGACCTCGGCTGAACGGGCAGAGCTCGCGACCATTCTGAAAGCCTCATAGTGGACCAGAACACACGCGATCGCCAAAACGAGCGATACCAGGCTGACTGCGATGACGTTCATGACCATGCACCGTTCAAGGGAGGCTTCGTGTTGATCGCGCGATTGAGCGCCTGTGTGAAGGTCTGGTTTTCTGCCGTACAGACTTATTGCGTCCGGCTCGTCCAAGCCGCGAAGAAACTCATCGACGCCCCGGTCGGCGGGCTTACCAGTTTCGGGGTGGCAACTCGAGGATCGGAGCGGGCTCCTTCTCCAGCGGGTCATGCTCAGGCACCTCATGCCATAAGGGTTGACGCAAGCCCCGCGGATCGACTTGCCGACCGCATACTGGACAATTGTGGAAATGGTTGGCTCGTCCGAGAGTTCAGACCCGGGCATCTTGCTCGTCACGTGCGGCCAGGCTGTACTCGTAGACGGCGGCTTGCTCTTCATCAACCACACGGAACCAATGTTCCTGCAGTGCCCTTGGGGACACTCTTTGCCCGGCAGCCTGTTCGGCTGCTTTCATCGGATCGTCCTCCACGACGACGCCAGACGACACGACGGTGTCACCGTAGATCTCTTCCACCTGGTACCTTGCCATCTTGGCCTCAGTGAGCCTTTGAGTTCTTCGCTTCGCGTTCCAGCGTATCGCGGTTATTACCGTTTTGCTAAATGAGGTTGCGGACCTGCTGGGCCGAAATCGCGGCCTTCTCAGCGAGATATCGCCTCGTAGTCTCCTTCGACCGAGACGCGGTTCCGATCCCGAGTCTCTCTCTTGCTCTTGTCGTCTGCCATCTTCGTTCCTCCACTCCTGAGGGGGCAACGTGGTTCGCTTCGCTTTGTTGCACTGCATGGCCGCTTCGTCTCGGCGGGCTGAGTCCGGCGCGGGGCTGAACTCGTGAAGGGGCTGGCCAGCTAGCCGTCAATGCTCGCCGTGAGCCCATCGGCAGCAATGGCATACGTCCCCGCGATAAAGCCCGGGTTCTCTGGTACCGTCGACACCGACTTCGAACGGCAGAATTTTGGTGGAGCGGTAAAAAAGGAAACACCCCTCCCCAGGGCCATGAAGTCCATGACCGTTTCCCGAAGTCTAGTTTGAGAGGAAGTATTCCGATAACGCAACCGGCGAACTCGTGCGCGCGCTGGCCAGCGCGACCTGTGAGCCCAACGACAGATGGCGACCGTTACGACCGCCTGCCCGCATCCTGGCGCCGGCCGACTGCCTGCGCAGGCTGGCCCTGAGCAGGCTGGCGATCTGAAGCCGTTGCGTCCGAAGTGCCCCCTCAGGGCCAACAGGAACTGCGGGAAAAAGTTCGCTGATTTGCAGCTAGGCGCATTTCTTGAATTCGACAACCTCGACTCCGAGGCGGAACGCCTGCCCGTCCGCGTATGAGCGAGCGTACTCTTCAGATTCGAAAGTGAACGTGATGGCGCTGCCATAGGCGGTTACACGCACGGTCCATTTCTTCTCGCGGATAATTTCAACGGCATGCTGTTCGTGCGGAGCCATGCTCTCCTCCCAGACGTTGAGGCAGCATCTATAGCGTCGTGAAATTCATTTGAATGCAAATAATTCGACATGTGACGTGTCGAAATGCCGGAGCCGCGCCGGAGCGATTAGGCGGTTATAGCCTTGAGCTGTTCGAGATGCTCCATGGCCAGCTTGTGCAGCGTTTCGGCCGTCTCTTCCGGGTCCATCCCTGGCCGATGGAGGTGGCGACAAGGGCCGCGAAGGCGGATTCCAGAGCGACCTCGCAATTGACAGGCCGGTCCCGGCTGGTCTCGGCTAGGATGGGCGGAGCAACTTCAGGGGTTTTTGTCATGCACAGCAATCCGCGCGGCGAAAAAAGGTTCCAAGCGAGACAGAGGAGTTATTGGCAATCAGGCGGCGTTTCGAAAGCTGCTGAAAGGGCTCGCCGCCCAGCCCTAGGCTGCGTCCAAGTTGCACAGGTGCGCGGCCGTTCTTAACGGGGCGGTAACCAGGACACACGAGCAAGCAGACTGTGAATGAACGAACCGGATTGGCGGTGGTTATACCCGGCTTTCAACAGGGACCATGTCTTGCTCGCGACCGCCTTCGCCTTGCTGATCTCCTTCTCGGTCAGCCTTGCCCTGCTTTCCTGGGCGACGCCTACCACCACGCAATCGAGATCCACCGACCTGGAACGGTCCATCGAGGGGTGGCAACTACGTCCAACAAGGACCCACTCAGAGACCGACCACCAGACATGCGGCTCCACGGCGTCGGCGGGCGCCCGAGCGGACCGCTGCCCCGCGGACCTGCACCTATAAATCGCTTCCCGCGTTGATGCTCGTACAACGAGCGAAGGAACGCCTCATGTGGTTCTTTACGGCTGTACTTCTGGGGTTCGTCGTGGCTATCTCGCTCGGGTGGGCTGTGGGCCGTATTGCGCGGTGAGGCCCCGGGCTACTCACCAAAACTGGTAAGGCATTGCCAGATTAGCAGAAGGCACCGCCTCGACCTTTTGGCGCGTACGCGCGTGAGGCAATCGAGAGCGACTACGCGCCTGGCTCGTTTGGTGCGGATGTTGCTGGTTGAGCAGCATGGAAAGGGCGGTGATGACCTGAGGCAAAGCAAAACGGCTTCGTGATGATACTTTCTAGGACCCCCTCGGCGCCCCAATGCCAGGAACACTGTCCCCGCTTATATAGACAACCGGGATCATCGCATTGGATTGCTGCACATGCCGGGCAACTTCCCAACCGGATTGTCCATCACCCAGCCGGATGTCCGAGATAAGAGCGCTGATCAAGTCCGGGTCGGCATCAAAGAGAGGTCTTACGTGGCGCTACTCATACCAACAAACGGGAAGCCAGCTTCTTCGAGACCTTCTTCTAAATCGAGCAGTATCATTGGCTCCTCTTCAACGTCAGAACCGACCCGTTTGTCGTCTTCGCTTCGCTAGCTTTACGCTCCGCATCGATGACGACGCGAGATTCCCGGTCAGTCCGTTCGTGCCTTAGCTTGTCGACCTTGCGACGCATATCGGTCCCTTAAAAATCGTCACCCGCGCCCACGGGTGCCCAACCAGCTATGGTCATCTAGGTTCCAAACGAAGGCGCCGGACGCCTTTGCCGATGCAGTGGGCCCGCCTCACTGGCGAGGGAAGCGGGCCCGGCCAGGTATTGGGGACCTGACCAGCAGCACGGGAGCTGCCGCCTCTCGAACCAGCCGACGAATATCAGGTTCCCACATGTTGCATGAAAGGCAGCGGCTTGGCCCGCGGCAGATGGGGAAGGCGCCGCAGCAGGATAAGCGTCAGGCTCCGGGATGCCCCGACACATGTTCCAGAAACGAGCTCGGTGGCCGCATTGCCGTGAACTGGGCCGCGGCTGCGCATGTTCAGGAGGTCGCCTGCGGCACCAATCTCATGCACCGCAGGGTTGGCAGTTACGCACGTGTCGAAGCTCGGGTCCAGCGGCCGCACTCAGGCTGCGGGATGTTATCGACATCGAGCGCAACACGATCAGGATGGAAACTCATGTCGCGCGACGGGCGGCATCATCCGCCCTGCGACTGCAGGTGAACGTCGTAACGGCCTTGATCCAGGAGCCCGTCCGGGCCAGCTGGCATGCAGTGCCGAGACTATAAGGTCAGGTACTTCTCGAGCAGACGATTGGACAACCCAGTTTATTCCTCCCGAGATGAAATGGCTAAGCAAGTCGGATTTCAGGCAGAAATGTCCCGGCCTCTTAGTGCATTCGAATGCTTCATGAGTGCCTAACAGAGCGCATAACCTCTTAGCCGGCGAGAGGACGCGGCCCCCCGCTAATCTCGCTGGCTAGGCTCGGCGTCTTCAGGCAACTCTCCTTCTGGGCGCCGAGCCGACGAAACTCTGCTTGCCAGCCCCGCAGTCAATCGGCCATCGATCGCCCTCATCTCGGGGACATTTCAGCGGACGTCGAATGCTCGATCGGTTAGTCGGAGCATCCGCACGGTCGGCCACACCGAACCAGACACGGGGTCCAGCTGATTGGCCGGAGAAGTCCGACGCCCAGTGTCGCAGCCCGCAGACGGCGAGACGCTGCAGGCAATTTTGCACGACACCATCTTTCGCGACACTGAAGCTCGGGATTGTTCGCACAGGCGTTGCACTGGGCTGAACTTGGCCGCGCACCCGCTTCTCATAGTCGAACAAATGAAGGCACTGGAGCGTAAATTGGCGCGGAGCCTCGCTGAGGGCTGGTGTTGCGCTTTTCACGCGTGCGAGAGTGGTTGACGCTGTCTCCTGTAATGGATCATCAGGGCCAGAGCGAGGAACAAACGCCGAGCCCTCCAGCTCGGTCGGCGATGGCGCTCTACTATTTCGACTTCGACGACAACGGAACGATATTCCCTGACGATGAGGGAACGGAATGCCAAGACCTTGGCGCGGTCAGATATGAGGCGATCAAAGCTTTGGCGGAGATGACCAAAGACGCCCTTCCACACGGTGATCACCACAAATTGGCGATCGTCGTATGAGACGAGGGCGGCGATCTTGCCTTTCGAGCAAGCATCGTTTTCAACGTCGAGGAAGAGCGGGACTCATCATCGTCGCGATCCTCCCCGGACAGCCACGGCTAATCCATGCGCCTGCGCTTGGTCGTGTGACCGTCATCCTGTCTTGTGACGCCGACGGCCCTGCGGCCGCCGCCGGCTAGTTCATCATCCAGAATGAGCATATCGGTCTTGTAGTTCAGAAATGGGTGCTCAGAACGCATCCCTCGTAAGTCTTCCTCACGGGCTGCAGCGGGGGGGGTTCCTCAATGCGGAGAGAAACTGCGGGCGGGTGGCTGCGGTAGTCCGTAAGTGCTGGCATCGGCCGACGAGAGCTGACGGAGTGGGTCCCACGATGGGAAATAGAAATCATCCGCATGCGACCTCGAATGTGTGGAGAGCGGCCGATCTAGGATCCACCTGTTGCGGTCCCGAGCTCACCGGTGCGGGCGATCCTCCGCGATAACGTTGTAGAGAACACAGCACGCCAACAACGAGACGACACCGCCCAGGAGATCATTCCCCGTGAGACCAGAAAAATAGACGAATTCAAAGGCTGACACGATCGTCCTCTCAATTGGAAATCCACCAAAGTAGAACCATTAGCAAGCTCTGATGTTCCGCTCCCGCATGGCACTTCTGGCCGTCGGCCACGGCGAGACGGCATGCCCCATGTCAACCCGTTTCGACTTGCTTCGACCGAAGCCGGAATCATTGCCGGCGCGGCAAAACCGTTTTGGCGATCGTCGGACGGCGAGCCTTTCTCGGCGCAATGTCTAGCCCGGATGATGGCCCGTTGAGGCAAGTTGTCCGGACTTGTGGAAGGCCTGACGCAGCAAGGAGAAAGGCGCGGGGCTTTTATCTCGCGGAGGCAGAGGCCCCCCACCACCCCATGCGGATCGCGGTTGCAAGCAATTATGCTGCACTGCAGCAACCAACCTGGAAACACGGCGTTCCGCTTGTTGGACCCGCCTGCGAAAGGATACCGACATGAGAAGTCTCGCCGATACCGTTGCACGCTTGGCAGCTCGGCGAAAACAGATGGATGGGGTCTTGAATGGTCCTGACGAAAACGAGCGCTTTTCCGAACTCCAGTTGTTCGGGTCAAACCCCGGAAAGTTGCGGGGCTGGACATACCGCCCCAAGGACCTTGCGGCGAAGGCCCCTCTGGTGATTGTCCTCCATGGCTGTACGCAGTCGGCTGCATCCTTTGACCGCGGCGCCGGCTGGTCGAGGACGGCAGATCGCATGGGCTTTGCCGTCCTCTTTCCAGAACAGCAGCGCAGCAACAATGCCAATCTTTGTTTCAACTGGTTTGTCCCGGCCGACACCCGACGGGACTCCGGTGAGGCGCTTTCAATCCGCCAAATGATAGAGGCCGTGGTCACCGCTCACGACATCGACCGCACAAGGATTTTTATCACCGGACTTTCCGCCGGCGGGGCAATGGCCGCCGCTATGCTGGCGACTTACCCTGAAGTCTTTGCGGCCGGGGCCATCGTAGCCGGTCTACCCTATGGCAGCGCCAACAGCCTGCCGGAGGCTTTCGACCGCATGCGAGGTCACGGCGCCCCCACCGCAAGGCGATTGGCGACGACCGTCCAGCAAGCTTCCGGTCACTGCGGACCATGGCCGAAACTCTCCGTCTGGCATGGAAGCGCCGACACAACAGTTAGTCCGATCAACTCCGATCAGCTCGTCAGGCAGTGGCTCACATTGTTCGGGCAAAGTAGAGTGCAATGCGAGACACAGGTGCATCAGGGCTACCGCCGCGACGTCTGGAAGAACGGCGCGAATGAGGAAGTCATCGAGTCGTACCTGATCTCGGGCATGGCGCACGGGACACCCGTGGACTCCGCGGACGGATTGAGTCAGGGGGCATCTTTTGTGATCGACACCGGCATATCGTCCACCTCGCTTATATCCCGATTCTGGGGACTTGAAGACGCGGGTTCTGAGGACCCCTCGCCAGATGCGCGTTTACCGGCAACATCGTTTGGACGCTCCCCTCTGGTGGTCCCGCATCCGCCCTTCGAACCACGCAGCGGTCCGACGGCCGGGCCTGGTCAGCTTATCGAAAGCGCCCTTCGCGCTGCCGGCTTGATGAAATAGTTCACGGCCAGACTTGTTGATAAACGTTCGTCTAGCGGGGGGCCCGGCCTGCCATGTCGCTATGCGAAAATGGGCTGAGATCAACGAGGGTTTCAGGCACCCTTGGCTGTCGAAAGGGCAGCCGTGCCCGGGACGCTTATGTTGATTTTCAAACCGTCTGATGTCCAATCCCGCAGGATCTCACCCTGAAGCTGCTTCTGGACAATCGCATTGACCATGGTCGTTCCGAAGCCGGGCTCCCCTGGCGGAGATCCAGCTTTACGTCTGCCACTTTCTTCCCACCGCAGGTTAAAGCCGCCATGATGGCCGGTCGCCTGCCAGCTGACCTGCAACCGCCCCGTATCCTGGGCGAGAGCTCCATGGGTTGCGGCGTTGACGATCAATTCATGGGTGACGAGAGCCAGTGGTTGAACGACCACCGCTGGGATCAGAACTTCAGGACCAGTCATCGCGGTCCTGCCAGACGCGAAATGGGCGACCTGCCTGGAGACGATTTCGTCCAGCGGCACATCGCGCCAGCCGCGCTCGGCCAATAGGGCGTGTGCGACCGCCAAAGCCTGGACCCGGCGTTGAACGGCCGCTGCATAGAGCGGTGCACTGTCTGCTTTGCTCAGCCGAACGATACCATCGACAACCGCTAGAACGTTCTTTGCGCGATGATCGACCTCCATGAGAAGGCGGTGCTCCGCCGCCTCCAGGCTCTGGATCATGCGATGTTTGGTTACGTCGATCTGCGACGCGAAGTAGTAGAGGAGGCCGCCTTCATCGTCCTTGATGGGACTCAGATGGAGCTGGTTCCAGAACGGCGAACCATCCTTGCGGAAGTTCAGTATCTCTACATTCGTCTCTCGTTGACGCTCTATCGCCGCTCGAATTTCCGCAACGGCCGTGGGCGATGTTCCCTCCCCTTGTAGGAAGCGGCAATTTCGACCCAGGACTTCATCGGATGTATAACCGGTCAGATCCAGGAAGGCCCTGTTGGCGAGCACGATGGGATTGTCAGGCAGCCGAGCATCGGTGATGACGATGGGCATGCGGGTGCGCTCGAACGCCGCTGATGCCAGCTCCTTGCGATCCGCCCATGCGGTCGTGGCTGCTGCCGCCGGGGGGTCGCCATGGAGGGCTGACGATGATTTGGCGTTGTCAGGCACTCTTTGCTCACTTGATGGAGGGCTCACTTGATAGAGGTCAGCCATAACGCCCGACTTCCTACAAGGTTTCCAATGTGATGTTTTCGAACCGGACTGGTTACCGGAGTAAAGCCGCGCATCGGTTCTTCGAAATATTTGGTTGAGACGAGGCACACGGCGCTTGTGCCGCAGCTGAAATGTGCAACCTACCGGGCAGACCAAGTATCGTCGCCGTGTGTCAGGAGGTCACCTGGTTGGTCGACAGCTTGATCGAGGGTCCCCGTCGAAGGTGAGCCGGTCAAAAGGTCGGCGCAAAGGGCGGCCGCGAACTGCGAACAGATCAGCGCCACCGCGCAGGGATGGCAGGATGCTCATCAGGGCGTTCCGACTCAATCATGGGCCATTCCGTTCGCCACTTCCCATCGACGCCTTGAACCAATACCTCGGCACCGTAGCCAGTAGCCGAGGCACTGCTGGCTGCCTTGACAGCCGCACGCACGGCCTCCGATGCGCTGAATAGGGATAGTCCTTGCCGTCAAACCGGACCAGCCATTGGTCACCGATCTTTGAAATGAAATACCTGACATGCCCCACAGCCCGCCCCCCGATGATCGCCTAGAAATGACGATGTTCACTGGCTGTGCAACAAGCATCGCAAATTGACGGTATAGTTCCCAGGCAGCCGAACGGCGCGGCGTTCGAACGTGGCTAACCAGTTCTCATTTTATCGCCGTGACCCTGCCCGCCATGTCCAGTCGACAATCGACGTCGGCCTGCCGAACCTCGACGCCCCCTTGCCTTGCATAATCTATTTGAACCTTGATTGGTGCCGTGAGTGTACCCCCACGTCGACGCAACAATCCTGCGCTTAACGCCCTGACGCGGACGGCGCCAAGCGGTGTGGCGGCGGACGTGATCGCGGAGCGGCAGGCTTGCACAACAGCAGCTGGTATACCGGGCTTCGCTCTCAGGGGTCTCTGAGGCTTGACAGGATAGCCGTCGGTGAAGCCGCCGTCAGCAGATATGGAAGGCTTAAGAATTGGTGGCAAGACAATCGATTGCTTACCACTCCTGGCGGACGCAGCGGCGGTGGGACCAGCCGTTCCTTTGGGTGTGGTGGCTGGACTGCCGCTAGCGGTAGGCGACCCGTCGTCGGCCGCCGAATCGTCGCCTGAACCAATACTGGTCGAAACGCCTGCGCCTGCGTTGCCGACATTGCCGCTGGCACCAACGCCAACGCCGACTGCTCCCTTGGCCGCGCCAACCGAAGCTCCGACATGTGATCCCCCTGCATCACCGACGCTGGCTCCCACCCCGACCGTTGCGCCTTGCGAACCCGCGTTTACTGCGGCGCCGACTCCGATTCCGCCGACGCTGGCGCCTACCCCTTTGTCGAGAGCGCAGGCAGGTCCGATTCCAATCCCGATCATCAGGGCGGCGGCGACGTAGTGTTTCATTGCTATGTTGACCTCGGCATACATTCGGCTCCACGGTCTGTTCATTGGCGCGGGTCGAGCCCTTTTGGTGGTCGGGTCGGCAGCAATGCGAGGGGAAGAGAGATCGGGGCCAAGACAGCAGCCTGCTTCCCTGTCTGTTTTTCTCGCGAGCGCGGTTTGCGCCCCGGTTCAACCCCTGATCTGGGTGGTGCACTTGCAACCACGCCTGCCGGCTTATGGATCATTCGCGAGCGCGGTGCAGCCGCAGGCCGGTTCATGGTTGCGACGTCGTCGATTGCCTCGCGCGCGGCACTCAGGCTCAGGGCCAGACCGGTCGCCCGTTCACGTTCTTCTTCGAACGCCGCGCTTAACCCGACCGAGGTCCGGTTTGAAGCGTCGCGCTCCTTGCGAACGACGTCGAGGTCACGGGCAGCTGAATCGGCTCGGTTGCGTTCCAGTTCGAGCGCTTCTCCAGCTTGCCGTAGACCTGCTTCGGCCGCCTCACGGTTCTTATTGGCGTTGGCCAGCTCGACGGCGGCCGCATTTGCGGCTGTCTTGAGGGCCTCGATGGTTCGGTGAGCCGTTGTGAGCTCTTGCCCCAAGAGCTCAACCTTGTGCCGTTCGTCGTCAAGAGCTTGCGTCACAGCAGTCTCGGGAACGTCCTTGGAGGGCTGGGCTGCACTGGGCGCGGGCTTGTCACCGCCCCAGAGAGTGGCTTCGGCCCTGAAGCTTTCGATGGCGCGCTGCGCCGTCTGCAGATCGAGCGAAAGGGCTTCGTCCTTTCGCTGCTGCTCTTTTAGAGCTTGTGCTTGCTTGGCTAGCTCCGCTCGTGCGGCATCCAATTCGCGTCGTAACATCTCCTGATTTTCGCCTGGCGGCGTTTGTGCCTCTGCGTCGGGTGCCTGTGCTTCGCTGGGCACCAGCTCTCCAACTGCGTGGGATCCGAATGCCCCTGCCGGTGCCTTGCCGGGCTCTTTGCCGACATCGACGTTGTCCGTAAATGCATCGGACGAACTGTCGCTGGCTGGGAGAGGCGCTGAGGCGTCAGGCGCGCGCTGACTGTGTGCCGGAGATGCGAACAGCAAAACAAGGCATAACGGAAAGAGGGTGACGATGGCCTCCGCCCGCCTTCCGCGCGTCTCGTGCGGCAAAAAAGAAGTCCATCGTCCAATCGAGCTGAACGCATCGAGGAGACAATTCGCCCTCGTGCTCTGCACATGACCCATCGCTGAACCTCGAGACTGCAGCCTCACCGCATTGCATCTCCACCTGTCGAAATTTCCGGTGCCGAGCAAAAGCGCGAAGCGAGCGAAACACCACCGCGCGCGCCAAAGCATCAGTTGGAACCTAACTGGTGGTTCCTCAGTTGCCATCATTCGAACGAACGGGAGATTCGTCCTATAAATGCCTGCCTCGCTTGGCATTCCCCCTTGGCGCCCGTCCATCCAGGCGGAAAAATCAACGATCGCAATCCCACATCGCCTGGCGATCTCGTCGCGTGGATATGTGACGCAATCACCTTCGGCGGCAATCCGCTTCACCCGGGCTCGAACGGCAGGAACTGAACACGCAGGTCCCGCATATAGCTGGCGAGACCCGCCGTCCGTTCGGTACCGTAGTCGCGTATCGCCAAAAGTCGTGCTGACCTGCCGGCCCGGAACTGCGTTGCAAGCTGGACGTTACGAAATTGCTGCAGCTTGGCTGCTCAGGACCTTTGATGTTCAATTTCGTCTTTGCCACCGGCATTGAAAACAGCGCTCCCACGATCAGTGGAGGACGGGAGCGGGTCGACGAAATGGAGAAATGTCGCTTCTACCAGCAATGGCGCACCGACTTCGAGCTGCTGCAGGAACTGGGTCTTCGCTTTCTCCGCTACGGGCCTCCAATTCACAAGACCTGGTTGGGCGACGGACACTATGACTGGACCTTCGCCGATGAGACCTTCGCTGACCTGAAGGCCAGGGATGTTCTTCCGATCGTCGACCTCTGCCATTTCGGCGTTCCAGACTGGGTGGGCAATTTCCAGAACCCGGATTTTCCGCGGCTGTTTGAACGTTATGCGCACGACTTCGCAACCCGCTTTCCTTGGATCCAGCTCTACACGCCGGTCAATGAGATGTTCATCTGCGCCACCTTTTCAGCGCGCTGGGGTTGGTGGAACGAGCAACTGAGCACCGACACCGCCTTCGTCACCGCCCTCAAGCATATCGTGAAGGGCAACGTGGTGGCGATGCGGGCAATCCTGCAAGTGAGGCCCGACGCTATCTTCATTCAAAGCGAGTCCTCGGAATACTTTCACGCCGATTCCCCCGAGGCCATCGGCAAGGCGGAGCGTTTCAATAGTCAGCGTTTCCTATCGCTCGACCTCAATTACGGGCATGACGTCGACGCGCGCACTTATCGCTACCTGCTCGAAAACGGGATGACCGCGCAGGAGTACAGCTTTTTCCTGGAAAACCATTTGCGCAGGCATTGCGTGATGGGCACTGACTATTACCAGACCAACGAGCACCGGGTTTGGGCGGACGGAACCACGTCGGCTTCCGGCGAGGTGTTCGGCTATGACGAAATTACGCGCCAGTATTTCAACCGTTACCGCCTACCTGTGATGCATACAGAGACAAACATCCGCGAAGGGCCGAACGGGGACGAAGCCGTTTACTGGTTGTGGAAGGAGTGGGCCAACGTGCTTAGGATCCGCAACGACGGCATACCTATCGTGGGCTTCACTTGGTACTCGCTCACCGATCAGGTGGACTGGGATAGCGCCCTGCGCGAGAACAACGGAAGGGGCAATGCGGTCGGCCTCTATGATCTGGACCGCAACCCCAGGGCGGTGGGAACCGCATACAAGGCGCTCATCGCCAACTGGAACAAGCTGCTCGCCACCCAAAGTGTCTGCCTCGCTTTGCCCGTCTTTTTGCCGTCCGAGCAGGACGACCCAAGTGTTCGCGCGCAGCAGGACTATGCGCGGGGCCTTTTGCATGTGGACCGGATCGCCGAAGCTGGGGCCGAACCGCTGGAACCCTCCAAGGACAAGGTGAAACCCGATGCGCCTGGCTGACAAGAGCGCGATTGTGACTGGCCCCGCAAGCGGCATTGGGCTGGCCATCGCGACCCGCTTAGGCGCCGAAGGCGCCCGGGTTATCATCGCCGACCTAGATGGAGGCAGTGCGCAGGCGGCCGCACAGGCAGTTCAAAAAGCCGGCGCGCCGGACACCGCCGCCTTGGTTTGCGACGTTTCAGACGAGATTGCCGTCGGGCAGTGCTGTCGACTGGCTCTCGCGCGATTTGGCAGGTTGGACATCGTCGTCAATAACGCCGGCCTGATAATGTTCAAGCCCCTCGAGGCGTTCACCAGCGCGGACTGGCTGAAGGTGCTGAGTGTGGGACTTGCTGGGGGCAGTCCATTTCACGCGTGAGGCATTCGCGCACATGACCCTAGGCGGGTCGATCGTGAACATCTCGAGCGTGCACGCGCTTGAAACGACGCCGCATGTCGCCCCCTACGCAGCGGCGAAAGCAACGCTACTGTCGCTCACCCGGTCCACTGCGATCGAAGGCCGGGCGCGTGGCATACGCGCCAATGCTATCCTGCCTGGGGCCATCGACACCGATGCTTTGGGAAAATCCGAACATCAAGTCAGGCGTCGAATCCATCAGCCCGGAAGATGTCGGCAAGCCGGAGCAGATTGCCGCGGCCGCCGCTTTCCTGGCTTCAGACGACGCCGCCTTTGCCAACGGCGCGGCGCTCAACGTGGATGGCGGCCGGTTGGCACGGCTCTAGACGTGCAAGCGGTTTGCTGCGGCACTGCGAAGGCCAAGTCGCGCATGGATCACCCGCACCGGCGTCGACAGCGCGCGCGTCGGCAGGGAACGGTCCCGCGCTCGGGGGCTCGAAGACAATCACATTGCCACTGGTTCGGCTGGAGAAAGGCTCGAGAATTTTGCATCAGGCTGGACGGCCCCGATTCCACCGCGCGAGCGCTCCGGCGGGCATCTCCGGACAGCGGCGGCGATGCGGACCAATGCGGCGAAGGCGATCACGAGAGGCGCGACGGGCGGCATGGATGAGGACGACCGGGCTCTGCAGTCGACCGCGAGCGCCCTCGTTAGGAGTCTCGCCGGCCGAACCAACTTGTCGCCGACCATCAGCGGCCATTCGATTGCCGTTGAGGGTGCCGCCCCTAGCCGCCGCCTCGTTCCGCGATACTTGGAGAATCGGAGTGCACAAGGTGAGACCGCGATGTCCGATGGAATCCTGCGCTGTCCCGAGCGGCCGACCGAGTGCCTCTCGAAATATTGGAAACCCGATCTAGATCACTCAGTCCGGGGGAGATCCGGCCGTGCTTTACACGCACTGCTGGTAGCGCTACCACTTCAGATGGAGGGGCGCGGCAAGACCGGAAGCTGCGTATGTAAAGTGGACGTCTTCCTGCAGGCGTCTCATCGCCCGGGAGGTAATCGATGGCGTCCGTTGCGATCCGCGATGTCTATAAGTCCTTCGGCGCCGCCGAGATTCTCCATGGCGTCGGCATCGACATAGAAGATGGCGAGTTCGTCACGCTCGTCGGCCCGTCGGGCTGTGGGAAGTCGACGCTGTTGCGCATGATCGCGGGGCTAGAGGGCATCACGCGCGGCGAGATCGCCATTGGTGGGCGCGTTGTCAACGCGGTCGCCCCCAAGGAGCGCGACATTGCCATGGTGTTCCAGAACTATGCGCTCTATCCACATATGACGGTGCGAGAGAATATGGCGTTCTCCCTGATGTTGAAGCGTGCCTCGAAGCAGGAGAGCGATGCCAAGGTTGCACGTGCCGCGGAAATTCTCAACCTCACGCCGCTTCTGTCGCGCTATCCCCGGCAGCTTTCGGGCGGGCAGCGGCAGCGCGTGGCGATGGGCCGGGCGATCGTTCGCGACCCGCAGGTGTTCTTGTTTGACGAGCCCCTCTCCAATCTCGATGCCAAGCTGCGCGTACAGATGCGCGCTGAGATCAAGGAACTGCACCAGCGCCTGAAGACCACGACTGTCTATGTCACTCACGACCAGATCGAGGCGATGACGATGGCCGACAAGATCGTCGTCATGCATGACGGCAATGTGGAGCAGATCGGGCGCCCGCTCGATCTTTATGACCGCCCGGACAATCTTTTCGTCGCGATGTTCATCGGCTCTCCAGCCATGAACATGCTGACAGGGCGCATTGGTGCCAGTGGCTTTGAAGGCAGCGGCGGCGTCGCCGTACACTTGCCGCGGACGCCGAAAGGCCTGAGTGGAGGTCCAGTAGTGCTTGGCATCCGGCCAGAGCATCTGCGCCTCTGCGACCAAGGCTTTCCCGTCACCATCTCCGTCATCGAACCGACCGGGTCGGAGTTGCAGATCATCGGCCGCGCGCCTGGTGGCGAAGAGATCGTCGCGAATTTTCGGGAGCGCCACCCGTTCCAGCCGGGCCAAACTGTCAGGCTCGCCGCCGAGCCAGGCCTGGTCCATCTCTTTGACGCAGATACGGGTCGCCGGCTTTGAACATGCCGAGGTCAGCCAATCAAACAGGAGGAAATGGCCATGAGATACACCAGAAGAGACGTGATCCGCACCAGTGCCGGTGCTGCGGCGGCCGGGGCAATCGGTAGCCGGCTGCTTGGCACGCCAGCTCTTGCCCAGGATGGGCCGAAATTCACGCCCGAAAAGGGCGCCAAGCTCAGGCTCCTTCGCTGGTCACCATTCGTCCAGGGCGATGAGAACGCCTGGCTGGCGCAGACGAAGAAATTCACCGACGCCACCGGTGTCGAGGTGCGCGTCGACAAGGAGAGCTGGGAGGACATTCGTCCCAAGGCGGCGGTCGCCGCCAATGTCGGCTCGGGTCCCGACCTGATGTTCGTCTGGTTCGACGATCCGTTCCAATATCCCGACAAGCTCCTCGCTGTGACCGATCTCGGAGATTATCTGGGCAAGAAATATGGCGGCTGGCACGAGGGCCCAAAGAGCTACGCCACCAAGGACGGCAAGTTCATCGGGCTGCCGCTGGCGACCATAGGAAACGCGATCGTCTACCGCGAGAGCTGGGTCAAGGAGGCCGGCTTTTCCGAGTTCCCGAAGGACACCGACAGCTTCCTCGAATTGTGCAAGGCTCTGCAAGCCAAAGGCCACCCCGCCGGCTTCACCCATGGCCACGGCGTCGGCGACGGCAACAACTACGCCCACTGGCTCTTATGGAGCCATGGCGGCCAGATGGTCGACGAGAACAGCAAGGTGGTGATCAACAGTCCCGAGACGCTGAAGGCGATCAAATATGCCCAGGCCCTCTACAAGACCTTCATCCCTGGCACCGAAAGCTGGCTCGACGTGAACAACAATCGTGCCTTCCTGGCCGGCGAGCTGTCGGTCATCGCCAACGGTATCTCGGCCTATGAAACAGCCCGGATCAACAAGGACAAGGATCCCAAGCTGGCTGAAATGGCCAAGGACATCCGCACGGCCAGCTTGCCGATCGGTCCGATCGGCAAGGCGGTAGAGCTTTACCAAGTCACCTCGGCGGTGATCTTCAACTACACGCCCTATCCGAACGCGGCCAAGGCCTATCTGCAGTTCATGTTCGAGGAACCGCAGATGTCGGAATGGATCAAGGGCTCTTCCGGCTATTGCTGCCAGACTTTGAAGGCCTACGACGACAATCCGATCTGGAAGGCCGATCCAAACTATGCGCCCTATGCCAAGGCGTCAGCGACGCTGCGCAACAACGGCTATGCAGGGCCGCTCGGCTACGCGTCCGCAGCGACCATGGCCGACTACGTGCTGGTCGACATGTTCGCCAAGGCGGTGACTGGTCGGGCGACACCGCAGGAGGCAATGGAAGAGGCCGAAAAGCGCGCCAACAGGTATTACCGGGTGTAGTCTGGACGTCTTCTTCCATTCGAGGGGGGAAGACGCCTGTTGTTTTTCCGGTCGCCCCAGCGGCGTCGCGACGTGCCGCCGAAAGGCACGCGCCCACAAGGAGAGAGCGCGGACGAATGGGCCCGCGCGCCAGCAGTCCACGAAAGTCGAAGGACTGGTGCCACTCGATACCCGCCACAGGAGCCTTTTCATGGCCGTGACAACCGCCGCCCCGCCCCGCCCCTCCTTCTTGTCGCGCATTGCCGAAAGCCGTGGGCTGCTCAGCTTTGGCTTTATGCTGCCGACAGTGGTGCTGCTGCTGGTCTTTCTCACCTATCCGCTGGGGCTCGGCGTCTGGCTCGGCTTTACCGACGCCCGCATCGGCAGGCCGGGCGTCTTCATCGGCCTGGAGAATTATGAATACCTCTGGGACGACAGCGTGTTCTGGCTGTCCGTGTTCAACACGCTTCTCTACACAGTGAGCGCGTCTATCCTGAAGTTCGCCCTCGGCCTTTGGCTGGCGTTGCTGCTGAATGAGAACCTGCCGTTCAAATCCTTTTTCCGCGCCGTGGTGCTTCTTCCCTGGGTGGTGCCGACGGTGCTGTCGGCGATCGCCTTCTGGTGGATCTACGATTCGCAATTCTCGATCATCTCCTGGGCTCTCAAGCAGATGGGCCTCATCGACCACAACATCAACTTTCTTGGCGATCCGCAAAACGCGCGCGCTTCGGTGATCGCCGCTAATGTCTGGCGCGGCATTCCCTTCGTCGCCATAACGCTGCTTGCCGGCCTGCAGACGATCCCGCAATCACTCTACGAAGCCGCCACGCTGGACGGCGCCGGTCGATGGCAGCTGTTTCGCTATGTCACCTTGCCGCTGCTGACGCCGATCATCGCCATCACCATGACCTTTTCGGTGCTGTTCACCTTCACCGATTTCCAGCTTATCTATGTGCTGACGCGCGGCGGCCCGGTGAACGCCACACATCTCATGGCGACGCTTTCTTTCCAACGTGGCATTTCGGGCGGGCAGCTCGGCGAAGGCGCAGCCATCGCGGTGGCGATGATCCCGTTCCTGCTGGGCGCGATCCTGTTCAGCTATTTCGGCCTGCAGCGACGCAGGTGGCAGCAAGGCGGCGGAGATTGAGATGGCTCTGATCGAACCCAAGGCAAATGCAGCCGGCGGCGACGAAGGTGGCATGACCTATCTGCAAAGCATGCCGCGTCGCGTGGTGACGATCTATGTCCCGTTGGCCATTTTCGTCATCGTGCTGCTCTTTCCCTTCTACTGGATGACGATCACCGCGATCAAACCCAACGCGGAAATGACCAGTTACGACACATCGAGCCCGTTCTGGGTAGTCCACCCGACCTTGCAGAACATCCGCTACCTGCTTTTCGAGACCTCCTATCCCGGCTGGCTACTCAACACGACGATTATTTCGGTCGCCGCTACCGTGCTGTCGCTGATCGCTGCAGTCTTGGCTGCGTACGCGATCGAGCGTCTGCGCTTTTCCGGCTCGCGCCAGGTCGGGCTGGCCGTGTTCCTCGCCTATCTCGTCCCACCATCCATCCTGTTCATTCCGCTGTCGGTAATGGTGTTCAATCTCGGGCTTTATGACACGCCCTTTGCCCTGATCCTGACCTATCCGACTTTCCTGGTGCCCTTCTGCACCTGGTTGCTGATGGGCTATTTCCGTTCCATTCCCTTCGAACTGGAGGAGTGCGCCCTCATCGATGGCGCCAGCCGCTGGCAAGTGCTGACCAAGATCGTGCTGCCGCTGTCGGTGCCAGGGCTGATCAGCGCGGGTATCTTCGCCTTCACGCTGTCGTGGAATGAGTTCATCTACGCCCTCACCTTCATCCAGTCGTCCGAGAACAAAACCGTGCCGGTGGGCGTGCTGACCGAGCTCGTCCGCTCCGACGTTTACGAATGGGGTTCGCTCATGGCCGGCGCCCTGATCGGCTCGCTGCCGGTGGTGATCCTTTATTCCTTCTTCGTCGAGCACTACGTGTCGTCAATGACCGGCGCGATCAAAGAGTAGCCCACGGCAGTAGCCGGCGGCGTGGCTCCTTATGGCGTGCGCCACCGCACCGAGTTTACGTCACAGCGGTCGCGAAGGGGACGGCTGTGGCTGGAGCGGGGAGCGCTGGCGCTATGCCGCACCACGTGATGCTTCCATCCTTGTGGTTCCCGCGACGAGCTGAGGGAAGCATTATATTCGCTTGAACTAACGCTTGCTGTTCCTGGTCCGCCGATTATGGTTGAGCGTTCCTGAGCCGGCACGGGATATGGACTTGCCTCGTCGATCAGTTCGATCGCATCTGCTTGGATTGATCGCCGCCGCAGTTGTCCCGGTGTGGCTGTTTGCCGGCTATTTGCTAGGCCAATATGCACTGCAGGAACGATATCGTTTTGAGCAGGACGCCGTGCAAACGGCTCGCCAGGTGTCGCTTGTTGTAGAGGGCGAGCTGGCAAATCTCCAAACCATCCTCGACGGCCTTTCCAAATCCCCCGCGCTCGCCAGTGGCGATCTGAAAGGCTTCCACCGCGAGGCGCTCGATCTTGTCCACGGGACGGACCGGACGATCATCCTGCGTGATCTTGGCCGCAATCAGCTGATGAACACTGAAATCGGATACGGTGCCGCCTTGCCGTCGGTCGCACCGATAGGAGCTGTCGACCGCGAGAAACTCAACCATTCCGGAGTTTTCGTCAGCGATGTCTTCACCGACAAAAGCTCAGGCGAATACCGCGTGGCTGTTGCCATTCGGGTGCCCGCTCCTAAGGGGGAGGACCTGCTTCTTGCACTTTCTGTACCGACTGCCCGGATCCGCGATGTTTTGATGCGGGCCGTCCCGGAAGGATGGACGGTGGGTGTGGGAGATCGCGACGGAAATTACGTTGCCCGTTCCAAGTTGCACGACGAATGGACCGGAAAGCCCGGATTGCCCGAATACGTGGAAAAGATAGTTGGGCGCTCGGGCTCATTCACGTCCCGCAACTTCGAAGGGGCGACGCTGCTGGCAGGCTACTACAGGTCTCCGCACTCTGATTGGTTCTACACCGCAAACGTGCCGCTTTCAGCAGCGCAGGCGCCGCTCTGGCGCTCGCTTGCCGCGATCTCCGGGATAGGTCTTCTTTCGCTTGTTGTTTCCGTTGCTCTGGGGTATTTCGTCGGCAAGAGATTTACCCAGGCCACCGCTGAACTGGCGACACGGGCCGAAGCGCTGGGTCATGGTCGCAGCGTCGAACCCCTGTCGACCTCGGTTACGGAGTTCGCTGGCATCGCCCAGGCGATGGTGGATGCAGAGCGGGCGATCGCCGAACGGCGCTACGAGTTGGAGGCGGTGTTGGAGACAGCGCCGGCGGCAGTCTGGTTTACCTATGATCCGAAGGCTCTTCAGGTTATCCGCAACCGCTTCGCGGCCGAACTCATGGGCTTGCCAACCGACGCGCACAAATCCTTCGGCAGACCCGACCTCGTCATCGAGACCGTGGCCGTCAAGGACGGGCACATAGTGAGCCGCGAAGACCGCCCTCTTAGCCGCGCCATGCGCGGGCAGCTGACGGATCATGAAGAGTTCGCCTACACGCTGCCGTCAGGTGTGGAGCGCTTTCTACTTTCCAGCGCACGTCCAATTCGCAACCCCGGTGGCCGCATCATAGGGGCCGTACAAATCAGTCTCGACATCACAGAACGCAAACGCGGCGAGGAGCAGCTCAAATTGTTGACCAACGAGCTGAACCATCGCGTGAAGAATATCCTTGCCGTGGTTCAGTCCATTGCCTCCCAGACACTGCGCAACGCCACAAGTTTGCCTGAAGCAGGACGCACGCTCTCCAGCCGTCTCGTCTCGCTGGCCCGGGCCAACGACCTGCTTATCCAGCAGAACTGGAGTGGCGCCGACGTCAAGGATCTGGTTGCCACATCGGTCAGCTCACACGCGCCGATCGACCGCTTCAAGATTAGCGGCGAGTCGGTCTGGCTACCGCCGAACGTCGCTCTTTCGGCCGCTCTGGCTTTTCATGAGCTTACGACGAATGCGCTCAAGTATGGAGCACTGTCGAACGAGACCGGCACGGTGTCGATTCAGTGGAGGCTCCTCGGGCAAAAACAGCATCGCTGGCTCAATCTGGAATGGCGCGAACGGGGAGGTCCGCCTGTTGAACCGGTCGAGCGAAAGGGCTTCGGCACGCAGCTCCTCGAGCGCGTGTTTGCGTCCGGCACGTCAGGGCGCGTCACTCTGAAGTTTCAGAAATCGGGACTGGTCTGCACCATGCGCGTGAATTCCGCGTCTGAGGTCAATCCCGCGGTAGACAGTGACGACACCCCTGGAGGGGAATCGTAGAAATCTCCAGCGAAGCTCTCGCCGCGGGGTAGGCCCGAGCACAGTGCTTTCGGAGAGGGACCATATTCCTCTCTGATCAGGAGTCTCTTGACACATGCGTTCCCATTTTGTTCACTGTCGGCAAGATAGCCACAGGAGGCGCGCCATGAGGCTTCGGCTGGAAATCAAAGGAGCTTCCCCGGAAGAGAAGCAGCGCGGCATCGACGCAGCAAGCGCGGTCTTTGCCGCGGCGGGGATATCGCCTGAACAGGGAGCGGATGGAATGTTCGCGCTGGAAGGCTGGGACGACGCCAGTTTTCGCGATGACATGGAGCCGGATGAAGACGAGGATGAGGCGGCGAGCTTGTGGATGCAGGCAAACAAGGCTGCGATTGAAGCGTGTTGCGCCGATTGGCCGGCCGATGCCGTGCCAGGAAACTATCTTTTACTGGAATTGGTCGACTGATCAGACATCGAAAAGGTCGCTCGGCCCCACGCCGATCTCGTCGATGATGTCGGGCGTGTTGTGACGCGGCGATCCGACCTTGCTGTCGATCGGTGATATCTTCATCAGTTCAGAGCTGAATGGCTTCACGCAGACGGGTCTGGGCCAAGCCGGCGCATGTAATCGGCCGGCGCCAGGAGCACCGGGTTCATGGGTCCTCGCCATCAACTCATTAGGCTCGCATGTCACGCCAGCGGCGACGCGCCTGTGGTGGCGGAGAGCGCAACAGTGAGACTGGCAAAACCAATCCATCTTTCGCCGCACGGGTGATGGGCGGTTTCAACTTTCTTAGTTTGGTCCTTGCTGGTTGGACGTGTCTGCCAATTTTCCCGAAAACAGCGCAGGACCGCGCGTCTTGAGCAGCGACAAGGACGTGTAATCGAGGATCGACAATCCGCCATCGACCACAAGCGTCTGGCCGGTGATGAAGGATGCTTCATCACTTGCGAGGAAGGCCACCGCTGCAGCAATCTCGCTAGGGGTTCCCATGCGGTTGAAGACACCCGGCGGGACTTCCCATTCGCCCGAGGAGTTCGTGCTCGACGCAGGTTCTTTTTCATCGAGCTCTGTGGCGATCCAGCCGGGGCTGACACAATTTGCCCGAATTCCGAATAGCGCACCTTCCACCGCCAGCGAGCGTGTGAGCGCCTCCACTCCCGCCTTCGCAACACCGTACAGCCCCCAGTTTCCGTGCAGTGTGGCCGTCGACGAGATGTTTACGATCGACCCACCGCCGCAGTCGCGCATCACCGGAAGCGCGTAGGAGGAGACGAAGTAGGTCGAATCGAGATTGGGGCCGCGCAACTTCGACCAGCGCTGACCCGGCGATTCATCACCCTCGATGCCTGACCTGCGGGAGCCGACCCCGGCATTGTTGACGACGACGTCCAGGCTGCCCCATTGAGCAACCTTGTCCACCATTTCCGCCGCTGCCGCTTCGCTTGCCAGATCACATTGAAAGAACTTAGCTCTGCCCCCGGCAGACGCGATCTCCGATTCCACTTCCGAGCCCTTGGTGCCGTCACGACCGACAAGAGCAAGTCTGGCCCCTTCGTTGGCGAAGTACCGCGCTATTCCACGTCCGATTCCGGAATTGCCCCCAGTGACGATTACGACCTTGTCTTCAAAACGCATCTCACCGTTCTCCAAATAGGATCATCGCTCTGCCCTGTCTTGCAGTGCAGAATATTACAGACGTTCTAAAGCCTGTTAACAGCTACCGATTGCGACGAGATCGAAGTGCGGCCTCACCCGTGAGGAGGCCCAACGCATCCTCGATAAGCCTACGGCGAACACCGGCTCATATTCTGATGGTTCTGGTGGGGGCCCAAAAAGGGCCCGCCACCGGAGAGGTCTTGGTAGCGGGCAGGTGCAGGAGTGCGCTGGGATCAACCAGCATAGATAAACGGACGGCCGTCTGGCGGTTGCGGTCATCGTTCACCGGCATTTTACCATGCGAACATATTCCGAGCGTCAAGAGTATGGTAGCCACCACGAGGGCGCGGTGCGGTTCGAGCGGGTGATGGGGGCATTACTCGGTCGGGTCAAGCTCAGGCGAGGTGCCGCGTCCGCACCATCTCAGTCGGGATAGGTCTCACCGGAACACGGGCGCGGCGTCACTTCCCCCGAGCCACTTGCTTGGCCAAGTCGCCGATCTCGCGGCGCAGCTCGGCAATCTCATCGGCTGCGCGGTTGGCGACCTCGATGATGCGGTAGCCGACCTGTCGCTGTTTCTCGGCTTCAACACGATGGGCGATGCTTCCAAGGTGTAGCCCTCGATCGCGGCGGCGAGGGCCTTGACGGCCGTGTTGTCGACCAACGCGCCGGCGCCGTCATGGTGGGGTGCCTGGGCGATGGGCTGGATCTAGCGCGGCAAATCCGCCCCGGCGACCTTGCGGGTGTAGGCGCTCAACACAGAACACGGCTTCATTCTTGGTCTCAACGCTCCCGCTCGAGGAGCCACTAAACCAGAACCATCGGCCAGCCGACGGCCCTTGGAATTCCTTCATAATACGGCCGGCGTTGTCAGTCTGGAATTCCGCTGAGAAATCACACGGCTTTGATTGACCGCCTAGGATTGTTCGCCGCCACGCCAGAAGTACGCGACCGCCGCGGTCGACCAGGCAGCAGAACGCGTCTTCCTTAGTCGCAAAGGTGTCCACGATGGTGCTGCCGTCGACGACCTGCCAGCCGCGATGATACGCGAGACGGACCCTCAGGCGCTCGCTCATCCCCGAAAGCTTTCGGTGTACCAGGGTGATCTTGCCGTCCACCTTCATCGGCTTGTGGATCATCAGCCTCTTGGGAAGGTGGTCGGGATGGACCTCGAGGAGCGTAATCTCGACCGAGGGCTTGCACCGGTTGCAATCGAATTTCAGCTTCGGAGGATCAACGCCGTTCACAAGCATGTTGTGCCGGGTCGCCGTCCCCAGCTTTTCGATCGGATCATGCGCCACGAGAACAGAAGAGGAACAAATTCCTTGCCCGTCAAGCGGCCTTATGGACTGTTTCAGCAGATGAGCGACGAACCAATCAGGCCTCCCGACGGCATAACGCCGGCGCCGCGCGAGCGCGCCAGAGTGCTAGGGCATATGTGCGAGCACACCGGCTGCGCGAAGCACGGAGGCTTTGGCTTTGCTCGGCCTCGCCAGGACCCGCATTGGTTCTGTTTCGAACACCGAGGCGACGGCGAACGCTATCTCTGAAGGAGGAAACCCATGGCAGATGAGTCACCGTATATGCCCACAGGCATCGGCATGGGCATGCTGGGGGACGACGAAACCAAGATCGGCGTCCTGATTTTCGAGACGGCGAAAGGTAATTTCGATTTCGCCATCAACCAGCAGGCGGTCGATGTCATTCGGAAGGCGCTCAGCAAGATCGAGACGCACCTCACGAACGGCAAAATCTCGGACGTGGATCAGCCGGTGAAACTATTCTATGCCCCTGATGTGTCGTGGCAGCGGCCTGCAAAGGATAAGCGCAGAACGGCTAACCACGAGTGCCGCCAGCCAGAAGCCAGAACGCCTCGCTCCGCCGGCGCGGTCGCGAGGGGGCTTGCCGACTGGTTTAGGTCACCTCGCTAATACCGGCCGCTGGCCGCCGCTGTCCCAAACGGTGCGTTTTGCGCCCGATGATCATCAGTTTGCGAGCGGTGTTGTTGCGCAGCCGGCGGATGCGCCATTCCAATGCCGTCTCGGTGGCGATCGCCTTGGCATAGAGGCTTGAACGCATCGCCTTTTCGTCCGCGGCAATCTTGATCGGGTCATCGTAAAAAGCAGAAATCTTTTCTGATCCCATCCCCGGTGTGGCGAACCAAGGCGGAATGTACGTCGAACACAGGCGATCGACGTCAGTAAGCACCCGATGGATGCCGTCTCCTTGCGCCGGGCATGTCGTGGAGAACGCGTCGCCGATGAAGACGACACCATTGCGCCGGTGTCCGCTCGTGGCCGTCAGGCTGACCTGCCTCAGCTCGACCGGGCTAGCGATAGCGAAGTTGCCGCAATGAGCAGCAATCTCGGGCATCAACTGGAGAAGCATTTGTTGCGGACTCGCGCGGAATGCTTGGGTCCACGGATCAGCAACAGTTCTGTAGACAAACATGTTTGCCCGCATCCGGTTGCCTATTCGGAACACGGTCAAAAAGGGAATGCGGTCTCTAACTCTCCGAGGATAGAAGGTCAGCGAGCGAGGGCCGAATTGCTGGGGCGAGACCGCAAGGTCGAACCCGATCGCCAGTGAATGCGCCTTCGATAGCTCAACGCGCTCCACACCGATGGCGCGCCGTATCGCCTCGCTCTAACCGGTAGCGACCACCAGCAACCGGGCAGCGATAGTGGTGCCGTCCGTGAGCACAAGGCGCTGCCAGTCCGGCGCGGTAGAGACCTCCGCAACCTTCCCGACCATCAGAAGCACCTGTGGCGGCAGGGCCTCGCGCAGGCCGTTCACCAGCGGACCGTAGGAGAATCCGAACTCGGCGTTCTCCTTACGCTCAAAGAGCTGTCCGAAGCGGAAGACCTGGATTTCGTTTGTCGGGGTGACCAGGGTTTTTATGACAGGGCCGAGCCCTAGCTCGTCGAACAACTGCATCTGCTCCAAGCGGGTCTTCTCTGCCCGGAACTCGTCGTGGTGTACGGGGTGCGGATCAATGAGCGCGACCTTGCGCCCGGCTTTGCCTAACACCGTTGCCAGGGTGGTGCCGGCCAGTCCGGCGCCGACAATGGCCACATCGACTGATGTCGCCCCGGCGTGTTCGGCAAACGGTTCAGAGTAGTTCTGCCTATTCATCGTGCCTCGTCGGGTGATGTCCCCGGGTGTCTTTCCGACCGCTCGTCACCTCAACTGCCTGATTGGGATATCAGCGGTGACTAATGTTTCTGTTAACGGACCGCCCTCATTTGCCCGCCGCCCCATTCACGGCAGCGGCGGGCGTCCCTGGAGATGAGTAAAAGCGACTGCTCGGGCGTTGGTGGCCTTGGCGGAGCATGGGATGCAAATTCGGTGCCGTGGATCCGTGCCGTAGTGAAACAGCATGAGGAAAGCCCGCCGCGCGCGCTCCTGCGACGGGCCTCCTTATGGAGTGGCTACATCCCAGAGGGAATCGACCACCGTATGGTTAACCTCCCCTACGGGACAATGTTCCGGGCATGAAAGAGCCCGCTGACCGAAGCCAGCGGGCAAGCCACTTGGGAAGGCCGCGGGAGTGGTGCGGCCAGCTCCCGAACCATGGTCGCAGCCAGATGTTCCGCAGCCCACAAGAAGCCAACGGCAACACCGGTTCTAATTCTGTGGGGCTCAAAAAAGGGCCCGCCACCGGAGAGGTCTTGGTAGCGGGCAGGTTCTGGAGTGTGAGCGGTGGCAGGGTCGGTTGCTAGATATCGAGCAACCGTTCTAGGAAGCTCGAGTATGTTTACCCAGATTGTCGAGCTCTTTCGCAGCCTCAAGTCCCGAAATTTTAACGTCGACATGTCGCTTCCGGATTTCAGCGGCAGAATCTCGCAATTCCTCAAGCCTTCGAGAATGCCTGGAGGCTGGCGGTAAGTTTCCAATGTTCTGCATCGAAGCTGCCATTGCTGCGCCCTCTAAATCAGTTCGTTGATACGACTGAGAACAGGCTCACACGTAACCACTAGCACGGCACCGAAGTCCTCCCGAAGCTCGTCGACGGTTGCTCGTCCCCGGCGAACCGTTCTATGATCGTCACCGGGGGTAGAATCTATTGGCGCCAAGGTTCATCGCTAAGCAGCTCTCTTGGCCGTCGGGGATCGGCGGCTGGCTTGTCCGCGCAGGAATGAATCGCGGCAACGCAAGGCTGAACAGCTACGCTCTCGATCAACTTCAGTTGGTGCCAGAAGATCGAGTTTTAGAGGTCGGGTTCGGGGGCGGCACAGCACTGCCTCGACTTCTCCGTGGCGCAACATTGGTCTGCGGTGTTGATCGCTCTCAAGACGTGGTAAAAACCGCCCGTCGCCGGTTTGCCGATGCTGTGAGCGCCGGACGAGCCGAGTTCCACGTCGGTACAGTAGAAAAACTGCCGTTGCGGGATTCGACATTCGACAAGACACTAAGCGTTCATACGGTATACTTTTGGCAAAGCCTTGAAGCTGGATCAGCGGAGCTTGCGCGCGTTTTGGTGCCAGGCGGGCGCATCGTGTTGGGCTTCCTCCCGAAGGTCCATATGGACCGGCTGAACATGCCGGCGGATATCTTTACTCCGCGCGACCCAGATGACGTAATTGCTGCGCTACGAAATGCCGGGTTCAAGGAATTCGAGATTCGCAGACCGACCTCGGAAACGGCAAGGATCGTCGCGACAGCCATACGAAGCTGATTGAACGCGCCAAGGAGCCGGTGGGAAATCGCCTAGGCAAAAGGGTTGAATGCAGGCGCGTAGGAAGTCGCTCACCCGCCCCGAAGCACGCACCACCGGCACCTGGCGCAAGTAAAAAAGCCGCGCCGCTGCGATCACCAAATCGCGACGAGCAAGACCCGTTCTGCACAAAAGGAGCGGCTACTGCAACCAATTTCAGCCTGAAAAGTTTGGAAGGCCTTATCACCGTCGAGGAGGAGGGTCTGACTTGAGTGCTTTCCTGCCTGTGAAGATTAGGTTTACGAACCTCCAAGCGGCGACGGCCATCCAGTCAGTGGTCGAAGCCCGAGCGGCAATGGATGCGGCCGCATGGAAGAACAAGCACTTGCATTCCTTTCGACAGGCACTGCGTTTGCTGGAGGAGGCTCAGGCAGGAACCTGCCGGCAATCCATCGCTTTCGCAGCCTTTGTCAAAGCCGCAAGAGATCAGGACATGATTGTTTCAGATCAACCGAGTGAGGCCCTGAAGCGCCTAGACGTGCTGGCACGCTCCATCTATGCCCAGGATCGCATGCCGCGCTCGATTTAACCAACAAGCGCGTCCTGCGACCTGGAAGCCCGCGCCCCTCAAAAAAAGCGCGGGCCGACCAAGTTTGCCCTTGGCCAGCAGCGCGAAGGACCTCGGAGTGCGCTGCGCTGGTCCAAACCCAGCATACGCGCCGGCCGCCTTGGCCGATCGCCAGTCGGCCCCCTCACTGGCGGGAAAGCGAGCCCGGCCGGGTCTCGGGGACCCTGACCAGCAGCACGCGAGCTGCCGACCGTCGAACCAGCCGAAATATCAGGTTCAATTGCCCCTCGTCTTGGATCTAAACAATTAGTGGCTGGGGCTGAGCTCGCCGCACTCTTCGGATGACCTCACCGGCGATCTGATCGGCAGAACCGGTGAAGTCGAGCGGCCCATCATACATTGCCGCGTTCATCGGCATCCCGGCTTTGATCTCGCCGGCCTCGGTAAGGACCATCGTTGCACCGCCGGCGTGGGCTATTGCGGCAAGTCCACGTGAGCCATCACTCAGCGAGCCCGATAACACGATGCCGATTGCGCACGTCTTGGCGTGAACGGCCACAGAATTGAAGAGGATGTTGACGGTCTGCCCGCGATGTATGTGTCCAGCGCCCTCAACAAGTTTCACATTGCTTCTAGCGGCTAATGACAGGTGCGCGTCTGGCTGGCCGATGTAGCAGCGTCCGACGTGGAAGACGTCATCTTCATCGGCGACCATAACCGGCATTAGTGACCTCTTACTCAAAACCTCTCTCAGGTGACTCACTTTATCGCTGGGCCGATGCAAGACTACGAGGACGATGGCCTGCAGGTCATTGGGCAGGTTGCTAAGGAGGGCTTTGATGTCGCTGAGGCCATCCGATCCAGATGCGCCGATAGCGACGAAGAAAGGGCCATGTTCGTGCTGAGCGTGCGCGATATGCATCGACTAGGGCTAACAGGTTCGCACCAACTTCGCGAGGATAACCTCAAAGCATTCGCGATAGCACAATATTTCTCCCCCAGCGGTCCCTCAATGAGCACCACCGAGCCGGACCTCCGGTCATCCTAAATGGGTACGGAGGGGGCCGTACCCGGCAGAAGGCGCGGTCCATCGGGCGTCGGACAGACTACATGGTGCACGCGGCATCATATTGCGGTGTGAGACGGTCTGTACTTGACTGGCCGGGGTCTGTTGTGAACCGGCCGATCGGCGATTGTGTTCGCTATCGGCTGCATGGCTCGCGTTGGTATCTACGCGCTCGGGGTTCACCTGGCTGGTGATGGCGCTTCGCACCCAAAGGCTCTCCAGATGCCCTCCCGCGAACGGGCGCCGGCTAACGCCAGGCGCATTCAACTCGGCTCCTTGCCGTTGATGCCCGGATCTGCGCGCGCAGCCGGCAAAAGCCGTTCGGC
The DNA here is from genome assembly GCF_006658535.1 of Mesorhizobium sp. B2-4-13. Lineage (NCBI taxonomy): Bacteria > Pseudomonadati > Pseudomonadota > Alphaproteobacteria > Hyphomicrobiales > Phyllobacteriaceae > Mesorhizobium > Mesorhizobium sp. B2-4-13. The sequence continues at coordinate 64,395 of NZ_VFVB01000016.1, forward strand.
ACGCTAGTCTAATCCCGATGGAACTGGATTGCCGCAATTTTGTTTCTCGTCCGCCCCGTTTTGTGAGGCAGTGAAAAAAGGGAGACAGTCATGGCAACCGCCAAAAAGGCCTCGACGAAAGGCCTGAACGAACTCTTCATCGACACTTTGAAGGACATTTATTTCGCCGAGAAGAAGATCCTGGCAACACTTCCCAAGATGGCCAAGGCGGCACAAAGCCCTGACCTTAAGGCAGCCTTCGAAAAGCACCGCGGCCAGACCCAGGAGCACGTAGCGCGACTGGAAAAAATATTCGGCGCTCTCGGCAAGAAACCCCAGGGCAAGACCTGCGCCGCCATCATGGGTATAACGGAGGAAGGCGCCGAGATCATGGACGAGTACAAGGGCTCTCCGGCTCTCGATGCTGGTCTCCTTGCGGCGGCTCAGGCAGTCGAACACTATGAGATCTCCCGCTATGGTACGATGCGCACCTGGGCTAGCGAGCTCGGCATGGCCGAAGCGGTTAAGCTTCTTGAGCTTACCCTTGGCGAGGAAAAGGACACCGACGAAACCCTCACGCAGCTCGCCGAGTCAGCGGTGAACGTCGCTGCCGAGGCGGCTTAGGAACGAGACAACGGTCTCTGTCATCCGCAAGGCTTCTGACGGTCGCCGTGCCGGCGGATGGCTTCCATACATTGAGGATAAGAACGCAATTTTCGGTGCCCGTCCAAATGTGCCGCAGTGAAACGGCAACAGAAAGCTCGCCTGGACGGCGGGCTTTCCGACCGGCCGGAGGCCAGGAGAGTGCGGCCAAAACCTCACGGCTGGTTCCCCTTCAGCCTCGGCGGCGTGCTATCACCAGGCAGAGCTGGCGCAGGTCCCGGTCATAAGTCCCCTCATCGCTGAGGACGTCGGTGCACCGCTTCATGCGCGTTACCTGCGAGCCTGACATCTGAGCCACTGCACCCCGAATGTTGGCGCTCGAGAGGGTGCTCGGGTTCGACGGATTGCTGGGATCCGTTTCGTTTCCAATGGCCACGCCCGCGCCGACACCGCCTGTCCCGCCGACATTGGCGCCACGCCCGGCGTTGATGCCGCCCGTCCCACCAACATTGGCACTAAGCCGACGCCGCTGGAGCCACCGGCTTTGGCTCCAGCACCCGCGTTTACGCCACCAGCGCCGCCAATCGACGTGCCATCCCCAGCGCCGATGCCGCCGATCGATGCACCAGCTCCGGCATTGATGCCGCCGCCGCCGACCGAGGAACCAGCACCGACGCCGATGCCACCAGCAGCCGTTGCCGGAAGCGACAATGAAAGCATGACTGCGCTGCTTGCAAGAATGTTGGCGAAGGTTTTCACGAAAGAATTCATGACACTCTCCTGTTGCTTTGCACCAGCCGCAAGTTGACTGTGTCAATAGCAAAGAGCCGCCGAGCGTCTCGGGTGCGGAGCAGGAAGGCTTAATTCAGAAGAAGGCTTCCGAAGTCTCAAAGCGATCATTAAATTTCTTACGATCGACGAAAGATCCGGCTGCTGAAAAGCGCTGCAGTGTAAGAGGTAGACGAACCTAACGGAGCGGCAAATGTCGGTGCCTATGCCATGAGGAGAAACTAGAAATGAAACATGCAGAAGCACATTGATAAGTTCATCCGCGGCGGTTCTGGTGCGCCCGTCGAATGTGGTCTCATCGCCGCGCTTATCGGGCTCGAAGTCTCCCGTCTTGATCTTAACCAGATCACAGCCACGAAGCCTGCTGTCGACGGCTAGATCAAAAAGAGCGCAATCGCGAACCCTCCCTTCTCGATCCAAGAAGAAGCGGATTGACCATATCTGCTTCAGTGTCAAAGGGCGTTTCTTCCGACGGTCTTTCCCGCCTTCCAGGCGGCGGTCAGAAGCTGCAGCATGATAGTGAGAGTGACCCATCTCATTTCTCCTCGGCCTTGATTGGCCGGGAGGGTAACTAGATGGAGCTAACTGCGGCGGGTCGCGTGCGGACTGGGCCCTTCAATGTGACGATAATAGCGGAGCAGACGTTAGCCGATGCAAGCGAAATGGCCGCCATCACCCCCATCGCGGATTCTCCAAACCACTTTCGAGTGCGGCACCCCGAGTTTGAAGTCCGCAAGTACTTTGCTAGTCAGGCAGATAATAGTTCACAGCTATGGATCCAAATCACGCCTGCCAGAACGGCTTTTGAAGATCCGCCTCGACGGCAGCCAGGGTAAGACCGACGTCGTCGATCCGCTGAGGCCCATCTTCGGCCAGTCGCTTCAGCTCCTCGCGATAGTACATGCGCTCGCGCCAGACCGCGACCAGGCCGCGCAGGGCGATGAGTCTCGCCCAGACCGATGCCGGTCCAGTCGTCCACGTCGGCTGTTCGCTCCAGAAAGACTGGCATAATCTTGAGGTAAGAAAAAGCTGCGTGCTCATTTGGCTCATCCTTTCTTGGTGCTGCTAACGATGACGTTACTGTAGCGGATGAGCGGAGTTGCGTACTAAAGCGCGGCCGAAACTGTTCCGAAAAATTCCGAAACGTCTAATATGGCGCGATGCAACGGGTTCACCTTACCTTTGGTCCGTTCGTGCTCGACCCTGAGAAGGGGACGCTCCTGCGGCAGGACATACCGATCTCCATCGGGCATCGCGGCATCACGCTGCTCGCCGCACTTGCGGCCCGGCCCGGCGACATCCTGACCAAGGCCGAGCTGATGGAAGCTGCCTGGCCGGGCCTGGCGGTCGAGGAAAGCAATCTCACCGTCCAGATTGCGACGCTGAGGAAGGCGCTCGGCCCTACCGGCCAAGGTGGCGATTGGATCGCCACCGTGCCTCGCGTCGGCTACCGCTTCACCGCGCCTGTCGAGCGCGTGGAAGGTTCAGTGCAGCGACCGATCGCGCCATCCGGCAAACCCGCCATTGCGGTGCTGCCCTTCGCCAATTTGAGCGGCGATCAGGACCAACAATATCTGAGCGACGGCATCACCGAAGATATCATCACTGAACTTGCTCGATACCGGTCGCTCTTGGTGATCGCGCGCAATTCATCTTTTCAGTTTCGTGGGCCAGCGCCGGACCCCGCATAAGTCCACCGGCAACTCGGCGCGCGCTACCTCGTCGAGGGCAGCGCGCGACGGCTCGGGGACCGCATCCGGATCACGGCGCAACTGATCGACGGCGCCAGCGACTTCCATTTGTGGGCTCAACGCTACGACCGAGCGCTCGAGGACATCTTTTCGGTTCAGGAGGAGGTGGCGGCCCTCGTGGCTTCAACTGTCCAAGGCGCCGCCGAGGCAGATGCGACTACCCGCTCGCGGCGAACGCCGCCGGCCGATTGGGCCGCCTACGACTACTACTTGCAGGGTCGCGCGCACTACCATCAGTATGAAATGGACAAGGGCAAATCCATGTTCGCCCGGAGCGCCGAACTCGATCCGGCTTTTGCTCAAGCTCATGCCTATCTGGCGCAGTGCCTGGTTGCGCGCTTCTGGTACGACCGCGATCCTGGTACGCTGCAAAGTGCCTTGCAGTCTGCGCGCACGGCGCTCCTGCTCGACCGGAATGACGGCATCTGCAACCAGAGCATGGGTCTCGTGCTTGTACATATGCGCCAGCATGGGGATGCCGGACTGTATTTCCAGCAGGCCCGGACGCTCAATCCGCACGACGTCAACATTGCCGGAGACTATGCAAGCTGGCTCAACTACGGCGGCCAGCCGCAGCAGTCCTTGGCGGTCCTCGAAAGGGCCATACTGCTCGACCCATTGCCCCCGGTCTGGTTCTGGGAGGTGAAGGGCAGCGCGCTCTTCCGGCTCGGCCGATATGCCGAGGCCATCGACGCTTATCGGAAGGCCGGCGACCAGTTCTTCATCCATGCCTTTCTTGCGGCGGCCTACGCACATCTGGGCGAGATGGAAAACGCGCATGTCGCAGTCGAGGCCACACTGAGCCGGCAACCGGACCTCTCGCTTGGCTACCTTGCCCACCTTCCCTTCGCAGACCCGTCATCCTTCGAGCTCTTCCTCTCCGGTTTCAGAAAGGCCGGCTTTTTCTAGGATTCAATCGGTCCGAGAAACTCATAGCTGCATTTGGATGCATGTGAGCAGTAAGAAGGACTTCGGCAATGATCATCGACATGAGAACCTCCATGTTGGAACCCGACATGCGGGGTCATTGCTGGATCAGGCCCATCGTCGAGCAACGCACTCATGTTGCGTTGGGCAGACCGTCGCTTTCGAGCGAGGTAAAGTTTGCCGAACGTCCGAGATGAGGGCGCGAAGCGGACCGCCCCGCGAGTGCCAGCCTCCTCAGGCAAACGTAGGCAAGGTTCGCTTCCCGCGCCTTATGTCGGCGATTGAGGCATAGGCTCCCCGCTCTGCCCGGGGCCCCCTCAGGCAATGGGTGCTGCTCGCCCGGGTCAGATCACAAAGTCGCGCTGCCCACCCGGTCCGCCAGTATCATGCGACGGTTCTCATCCACGCCAGAAACGACTCTATCACGGCGGATCGCGGACTGTGCTGCATCCATACGACATAGAAACTGTAGCCCGGCAAGGACAATGGATGCGCTTTGACGAGCGTGCCGTTGTCCAGTTCACGACCGACCACGACGTCACTACAGATCGCTATTCCTTGCCCGGCCACAACCGCATCTATCGCATGCAGTTCCTCGCGGAAACTCAAATCCCAGGCTTTGTCGGCAGTTAGCTCCGGGTCTATTGAACGGGCCGTCGCTAGCCATCGGCGCCAGGTGGGGGCCTCCGGATCCCGGTTCATCCAGTCAAAATGGATCAACGGATAACGCAGGAGATCGGCGGCACGCTTAATTTCCCGCTTATCGCCTGCCAGCAAACGGGGGCTGCAAACGGGAAAGAAGGAATCGCGGCAGATCTCTTGCGCCGCGAGGCCCAAAGGCGGGCTTCGTGTGTAGCGGATCGCCACATCCGCGGCGCCGGCGCGCAGGTCGAGAACTGTGTCCGTCCCGATGATCTCCAGCGGCACTGCCGCCGGGTTGGCCTCTCGCCACTTCTCGAGCCTAGGAACCAGCCATCGGCTCGCGAAAGCATTCGGGCTTGTCACCCGCAATGGTGCTTGAGGATCCGTCTCGGCGACTGCGGCAAGGGAGCCGGCGAGCAGATCAAAGCCGTTGCGGAGGATAGGAAACAGTCGCGCTCCCGCGCTCGTCAGCACGAGCGGGCGCGGTCGGCGCTGGAACAGCTTGCGACCGCATATCTCTTCCAACAGGCGGACTTGGTGGCTGATCGCTGTCGGCACCACGCCGAGTTCCACCGCTGCCGCCTTGAAGCTGCCGTGCCGAGCGGCCGCCTCGAAGGCGTGTAAAGCGCGTAGAGGCGGGCCGTTTGTCATGCCGTCAGTCTAGATGAATTCCCCTCATCTAGCAGCTAAGAATTTCGCTTTTGCAGAAGGGTGGACCCTGTGCGACCCTAATCCTCTTGGAACGAGGGCGGCGGAACGGAGATGCCACGACAGACCGATGTGCCGTTGGAACCATCCCATCTTTCGAGTACGGCGATGGAACAGCTACGGAAGGGCCTACTGGGCGATGTGATCTTGCCGGGAGACCCCGGCTACGACCAAGCGCGCGCGGTTTGGAACGGAGCCATCGACAAACGCCCTGCGGCAATCGTCTATTGCGCTACTCCTGAAGATGTCGTGCATGCCGTGGCATTTGCCAGGTCACATGGCTTTCTCGTCGCAATTCGCAGCGGCGGCCATAACGTCGCCGGGTTGTCCGTCTGCGACTATGGGATGGTGATCGATCTTTCCCGCATGAAGAAGATTGTCGTCGATCCTGAGCGCCGCATCGCCAGAGCCGAAGCCGGTGTGAACCTCGGCGAGTTCGACGCAGCCACACAAGCCTTCGGTCTTGCGACGACCATGGGTGTCAACAGCGACACCGGTATTGCCGGTCTCACGCTTGGCGGAGGCTTCGGCAAGCTCGGACGAAAGCACGGTCTGAGCTGCGACAATTTGATCGCGGCTGAGATCGTCACGGCCGACGGACGACTGTTGCAAACCAGCGCCGGCGAGCATCCCGAGCTGTTCTGGGCCTTGCGTGGCGGCGGCGGCAATTTCGGCATAGTTACGGCGTTCGAATACCGGCTACACGCGCTTGGCCCGGCTCTTCTGGTGGGGTCGGTGCTGTACGCCTACGATCAAGCGCGGGAGGCCATGCGGTTTTACCACGAATTCTCCCGTGACGCTCCGGACGAGGCGAGCGTCGACGCAGCACTTGTCACGCTGCCCTCGGGCGACTTCGCGTTCAGCATCTCGGCTTGCTATATCGGATCACCCGAAGCGGGCGAACCCGTCATCGCACCGCTGATGAAGTTCGGATCTCCCATCGAAAGCCGACTTCAAGCCGTTTCCTTATCTTCAGATTCAATCGGCCGGCGACAGCCTCTTTCCACGCGGACGACGCTATTACTGGAAAGCGCAGTTCCTGCGGGAGATTAGTGATGGTGCGATTGACGCGCTGCTGCACACTTACGCAAGAGCTCCCAATCGCTACTCCCTGCTGGTTTTCCAGCAGGTCGGCGGCGCGATCGCTCGCGTGCGTGCATCGCACTCACCCTACGGCAATCGCGATGCGGCGCTTGACTGTTTTCCCGTCGCCATCTGGGACGATCCGGCCGATGACGAGGCAAATATGCGTTGGGCGCGCGATTTGTGGAATGCCGTCAGGCCATTCTCTACCGGCGGTGTCTATGCCAACAATCTTGGTGATGAGGGTGACGAGCGCGTACGCGAAGCGTACGGCGGAAATTATGCGCGTCTCGCCGCCATCAAGAAGCAGTACGACCCGACCAACTTCTTCCGGTTGAACCAGAATATTAGGCCTGCATAAATTCCGAATATTTGTTGGGGAAGCCGCGCGCAGTCGCTGGGTGATCCTTGCTGTCCTGTTTGCCGCCCGCACCGCAATGGAGTTTCAATTCCAGAGCGTCGGCGCCACACATCAGCGCCAAATCGTCAAAAGCGTATCTCATCTGCATGCAGAAGGCCTACTTTCTTCAGACCTGCGTCGAACCCCGAAAGCACCCGATTATGGTGATCGACGATCTGCTCGGCCAAGAGGGAACCGAAATCCGCCGTAGTGTGCCCATCTCGGACGAGCGTCACATCAAATCCCTCCGAGACGGCGCGGCGCGTGGTCGTGTCAACACAGAATTGAGTCATGCAGCCACCGATAACCAGGCGGTCAACCTCGAGCTCTCGAAGCCGGTAGGCTAAATCGGTGTTGTGGAAGGCATCGCAGCTCCGCTTGCGAATGAGGATGGTGTCCTGGATCGCGGACACCTCCTCGCGCAGCTGCCAGCCCGGCGACCCAACTTCGAGGCGGTGCCCTGCGTCCCCGTCGTGCTGAACGACGACGACCGGTACGCCAGCCGCCTCCGCAGCGAGTTTCAAGCGGCCAAGCCGGGCCGCAACGGCTTCGAGTTCGCGGTGGATAACGACCTGCCGACCGCCATCGACCAGATTCGCGAGGATCCCGTGTTGCACATCGATGATCATGAGTGCTGTAGTCATTAAACATTCTCCCGAAAGCCATGTGAGAAGAGAGTACTCCACCGAGGTAAAGCCAACTAAAAGGATGGCCCGCCCACGGCGGCATGAGACCGACATCGAATTTTCGAAACGCGTCTTCGAGAATGGCCGATGCCCGCAACGGTTCAGCATGGCGCCGGCCGGCATACGCTCGACGACTTTACCCTCACGTACCGGAGTGGAACGGCAGCGGGCGGGACCGGCTATATCACCTTGGGTCCTGTGGCAGGATGAGAGGTTACGCGCGACAAAGACGAAGGTACGGTGATCGCGGGCGGATTGGACAGTCGATGGAGGCGCAATGTGATAGAGGTGTTTTCAGCAATAGTGGTCTTTCTGCTGCTATGCGTTGGAGCAGGCTTGGGCATCCTTATCCGGGGTTGGCTTCCCGCGCAGCACCAGACTCCGGAAGCCACGCTGCTGATGCAGTTAACCGTAGGTTTGCTTGCGACCTTTGCGGCGGTTGTTCTCGGTCTTCTCACCGCGTCGGTGAAGCAGGCCTACGACAATTCGGCCCTCGACCGGCAGCAATATGCCCTGCAGCTTGACCTCATGGATGCGTGCCTACATGACTACGGAACTGACGCCGCCCGCATTCGCGTCGACCTAGCAGGTTACATCGCTGCCGTTATTGCGAGCACTTGGCCGAACGAGGCTCAGCCTACCGGTGTTTCCTACCCTGATCCGTCGCGTATGCCTGTTGTGGGCGCCACACCGGAACTTGAAGAGCTGATGAACAAGATCGGTCTCCAGGTGAACGAACTCATGCCAGCCGATCCGCAACACACGGCTATCGCAGCGATGTGCCGTGCCCGATATGATAAAGTCTCTACGGCCCGTCTCAGCGTGATCGAAGCCGCGCGCAGTGAATTGCTGCAGCCCTTCTACGGAATTCTGATCGTCTGGCTGATGATCATTTTCGCCTGCCACGGTCTCATCGCTCCACGAACGAAACTGACATTGACCCTTATGCTTCTAAGCGCGATCTCACTCAGCAGCGTTATGTTCGTTATCGCAGACCTTAGTCAGCCCTACGGGGGATTTTTCAGCATATCCAGCGGGAGCATGCGGAGCGCTTTGCAGGCGATGCTGGCTCGGACCGGTTAGGAAATTCTCCATCGATCGTAAACAGCGATGCGGCCGGTTTCTGATCAAGGCTCGGCTTATTAGTCGGCCAAAGTTCAGTAAACCAGCCTCCCGTTGCCGCGTTCAGGCGCGCCAGCGGTTCGTCTGGTTAGCGAAACATCCGACAGCTTGAGGCGGCGTTGGCCAACTTCGCTCTGCGCCGGCGCTTTATGCTCGAAGTCCAGCTGACGCAAAATTTCCAGGAGCCGCTGGTTCCCATTGCGGTTGCCGCGACGCGGCCAAATGCGCTCCTCTGATGCGCCGTGCTCTGCTCGTTGTCCCGATTTAGGCGCAATGCTGGCATTGCAGCGGAAGTCCGCTTCGGCGCCGTGTCCGGACGGTGCGTCTATGTGGAACGCTCCGCGGTAGGCTACCGTTCTCAGTCGCCTCTTCCTCGCCGTTTGGCGCTATGCTGTCACTGCCCGAAACTTACCGTTCGTTCCGGGGTTAATTGTCGGACTTGAGTGGGGACGAGCATAGACCTTCCAGTTCCTGGGGATAAATTTTCAGAAGCAGACCGATTTGTCCGGGCCCGACATCGCCGCCTGAGCCGCAGCCCTCCAAGATGATGAATGATGGCGCGAGTCGGTGAATATGAAGACGTGCAGAATCCATGCACGCTATTCCGGCAGGCCGGCAATATTTAGCGCGTGACCAAGGCAGTCCGCGAGCGCCGGGGCACAGTTAACCGCGGCGAACTGTCGACTGTAGCGAAACATTGGATGCAGTTCACGGACACGCGCGGCGGCGGCCCTCGCTTCGTCCAGCCGGCCAAGTTTGGCTAGCGCAGCGGCCAATTGCACATAAGTGATGCTATGTGCCGAATTGGCTTGAACCGATTTATAGGCTGCGTGACAAGCTTCTTCGTAATGGCCGCGCAGCAGGTGACTCATTGCTTGCGCATCGAATGCGGCCCAGGCCCAGGAATCGAAGGGGCTGAGCCGCATACCCTGCTCACTCCATTCTAAGGCGCGTTCGGCTTCGCCTGCCCATCCGAGAACGACGCTGCCAAGTATGTAGGTCAGCGCCGATGACGGGCTGATGCCGAGGGCAGCTTCCAATGCCGTGAACGCAGCGGCGCGATCGTGCGCATCCATGCCTATCGAAAAGCCGGCCCACGTAAGGGCAAGTGCATCGTCCTGTCCATGGACAATGGCCGATCGGGCGTGGCGGATCGAAGCAGCACGGTTGGCCTCCTGCAGGCCGGCGCGAAGGAACAAGCAGTGGTGGCACATCGCAGCATTGCCATGTGCAAGCGCATAGGTGGGTTCGAGCGCAACCGCGCGCTCAAGAAGCATCAAAGCTCTGGCTACCTGCTCCGGCATACCTGAATCGACGTCGGGCTGGGCTTGCAGAACGAGATCATAGGCGTCGAGACTATCAGGGCGCTTCCGCCTGACACGTTCGATTTCCGCTTTCCGCAAGCTCGGCGCAATCGCGCCCACTATGGACAGCGCGATCTCGTCTTGGAGCGCAAAAACATCGCGGGAACTTCGGTCGTAGCGCTCTGCCCAAACGTGCATGCCGGTCGAAGCGTCAATCATCTGGCCGATCACGCGCACCCTATCGCTGGCCTTCCGCACGCTGCCTTCGAGTACATAGCGCACGCCAAGCTCGCCGCCCACCTGCTTCACATCCACGGCGCGTCCCTTGTAAGTAAAGGTGGAATTCCGCGCTATGACGAAAAGCCAGTTGATGCGCGCGAGACCAGTAATGATGTCGTCGACCATCCCATCGGAGAAGTACTCCTGCTCCGGATCGTGGCTCAGGTTCGAGAATGGCAGAACGGCGATGGACGGTTTGTCAGGTAATATCGGTGCGGATATGGCCCGGGCGGCCGCTGAAGCGTCAGGAGCATTTGTGGCAACGGCCGGTCCGACATACCTATAGCCGCGGCGCGGAAGCGTTTCGATCCAGGGCTTGGCATCTCCTGTCTCCGCCAGCACCCGGCGCAGGGATGCGATTTGCACCGTTAGATTGTTATCGGCGACCGCCAATCCGCCCCAGGCGGCCTCGACCAGCGCATCCTTGGACACCGGTACGCCGGCGTGATCAAGCAGCCGGCACAGCAACGCCACGGCACGCTGCCCAAGCATCGTCGGCTCGGTCCCGTGGTATAGAAGGCCCACCTGCGCATCGAGGCGGAACGGGCCAAACTGGTAGAAGTCGCTCCCCACTGTCATTCGACGATTTTAGCAGATATTTGGTAAGAAATTCACCACTTTCCGGCGCGAACCGCAGATCTTGGACAGGTGCTTGCAATGGTAAGCACTTAGGTGGAGGATCAAATGAGCGCCGAAACCGTTGTTCGCATGCCTGATGAGAAGAAGGGCGTCATGCTACGTGGGCACCCTATGGTTTTCCTCGTCACCGCCGAAAATTCCAAACACACGAGCATGTTCGATTGGACGATTCCGGCGGGTTTCGCCACTGGGCTGCACGTTCACCGAGTGCAGGAAGAGACTTTTTACCTGCTTGAGGGCGAGTGTGAGTGGCATGTCGGCGATAGGACGATTCGCGCAATGCCCGGAACTTATCTGTTCATCCCGCCGGGGGTGCCGCACAACATCACCAATATCAGTGAAAGTCCGGCTCGTGTCCTGATGACCGTCTCGCCGCCCGGACATGAGCATTATTTCGAGGAACTCGCCAAACTGACGGCACAGGGTGCGCCAAATCCAAAAGCGCTTGCCGAATTGCGAAACCGCTACGACACCAATCAGCTCTCAACTTTGACAACGCGCGCGTAAGCACGCTTGGCGAAAAGCCGTCCAGACATAACCCGCGGCCAGAGCGTGCGGCGGGAAACTACCCCAAACGAGTCCTTCTGATAGGGTCGGCCCCTCTCTCCATGGTGAGGATACGCTTCGGCTGATTGGAGCCCGAAAGCAGACCGGCCGGTCTGCAGAGGGACAGTGAGGATCAGAACCTTGGATCGGCGTTAGTGCTAATCGTCGAGTTGCAGAAGGCTCTGCTACCAGCTTGGGCCAAGCCTCGCTTCGGTGCAGCTAGTGTCGCTCGTAGAACCCACTGGCGGCGATGAGGCGCACCAGTTCTGCCTGTCGCCGCGTCTCAGTCTTTTCGAAGACGTGCTGCAGGTGGGTGCGCACCGTGGTCAGGCTGATGCCGACTTCGTCTGCAACGGCCTGCAGCCCTTCACCACGGGCGACCGCAGTGGCCACGGCCGCCTCGGCCGGGGTTAGCCGGTAGAGATCGCGCAACTGGCCCTGCAGGGTGCGCGGCGCGCTGTCCGGATCGGCCACGAACACGATCGCGGCTGGGCGGCCGGGCACGAACCACGTCAATTCGATCTTGAGCGGCGCCACCAGCACGCTCAGGGGCCGGCGCGGCGCCGGGCGCGTGAGCGCTATATCGCCGCCCGCTGCCTCCGACCGGTCTGCGGCCGTGGCAATCAACCGGCGAAGCTGCACGGCATGCGCAGGGCTGGTCGCGTGCAGCGACGATTTCTCGATCCTGATCCCGTCAGCCTGGGTGAGTAACGCTTCGGCGGCCCGGTTGGCGAACAGGATCTCGCAGTTCGCCGCCACGATCAGCACGCCCTGGGCGATGCGGTGGAGCGCCTCGACATTGGCACTCCTGACGATCTCAGCACGCGAGAGCCGCAGTCCCACGCCCGCCGCCCGGACCAGATGCGGCCCGATACGGCGCAGCCGATCAAGGTGCTCGGGGCCGAACTCTCCTGTCGCGTCGGCCCGTCCGCAGGTGAACACGACGCGCACGTCCGGCTCGTTGGCCAACACCACTCCGATCGAGTGGCACATGTCGCCGGGCCGGCAGAAGTCGTTATAGAATTCCGAGCGCTGGTACACCTCGCGCGGCAGGAGGTCCCAAATCGGGATCAGCGTGCCGGCGCTCAGCCTGGCGATGCGCGGCAGGAACACATTGGTCTTGTAGTAGTACTGCGCAAGCTGAGGTCCGCCTCCGGCGGCATGCGAACCGAGTTCGCCTCACTGTGCAACGTCCTTGCGTTCTGAAACGTCAGCTTGGTGGCGGCGCCCTCGAGGAAATCCGACAGCGTCTCGAGAACTTGCCGCCAGCGGCCAGGTTCGACCGCCGCATCGTAGATCTGCCCAACCATGCCGTCGAAGTCGTGCATGCGTGCCGGATTCACCGCTCCCTCGCCTGAAGGGGTTTACAGTTTGCCGGAAGGCGGCTTTGCTGACAAGCACTCCTCGCCGCATCTCATATGTTCATACGAGGCGACGGCCTAGGGTCTGAATGTAGCTTTCGTGACGCCGTCAAGCTTCACTCCAACCGCATGTGGCGACGATGCAAACGTGGGCAGCACCTGGTACTCGAACCGATTGGAACGGTACGCATTACGAAACGCTTCTGACGATACGCGAGACCGGCGGCAAGCTCGGGGCATTTGCATCCGCTGCTGGCCCGGGGGACGGACCGCCGCGCCACCGCCATCTCCAGTCCGGCGAACTCTTCGTCATTCTCCAAGGGCGGCTGCGCTTCTGGTGCTCGGGGGAAATTTCCGAACGTACCGACGGAGAAATATTCTACATCCCCGCTGGCGTTGAACACACGTTCGTCGTCATCGAGCCTGCGCGATGGATCGCCATTCTGTCCCCGGGTGGTCTCGAAAGTTTTTTCCCGGCGGTTGCCGTGCAGGGACTGGAGATTCCCCGCGACCTAGCGGCTATCAAGGAGATTGCGGCCCAGTTCGATATGGAGATTACCGGGCCACCCTTTACGATCGCTGAGCCATAGCCAAACTGGGCAACTGGCGAAGCCTATGGACGGCTTAGTCGTAGGGCGATCGGCATTGCCGGCGCGGACCGTGATATGGCTGGAATGTATTGTCGGATGCCCTGTATGAGCGATAGTGATCATAGCACCAGCGGATGTGTCGATTGCCGACCACGTGCGGCTGACTCATGGCGCCTCCAATAATGGCGCCCAACGCAAATGCTGCCGGAGGAAACCACCAGCCGTTATGTCGCCGATATCCGGGACGGTGATGTCTGTAGCCCCGATGACCACGCCAGTACCCGTGATTTCTTCTAAACATCAGGCGATTTCGATCGTACCGAACAGGGACCACGTCCGAGGAAGCGGACTGGACCTTTGGAACAAACGCCGGCACAGCACTGGCCGGAACGACGGTTCCCAAGGCAACTACAATTGCTAGCATGCTACGCATCATCGAATATCTTTTCATTGAAGTCTCCATTGGTTGATGGATTGCAACCGCCGTGAGCTCGCGCGTTGGACTTCTCGGCAGCATTCCCCTGTGTCAACGACGGCCTGCCGTCTCCGGTTCTTCGTTGATACAAGCCAGGAGAGGGATGTGCCGCGAACCCACAGCCCGGTCTCGGGCCTGAGACAGCCACAACTCCCTGTACTCCTGGGAGATGCCTTTCATTACGGAGCGCGCGGCGCCAGTGATTTCGTAGGCCCCGCAAAAGCCGCACTGAAATTCGCACAGCTGCGTCAGGAGATCGGCTTCGAGTGCCGTTCCCGCGCAGACTGGGCAAATAGACGGGTAATATCTTCTGCTTTCAAGCAATGTATCCATGGTCAAGACTGCCGATCTGTTCACAAATGCGGACCGGCCCAGCGGCCAGGGAACAGCCGCTGGGCTGATAGGAAGGCGCTCCTCCCTAAGCGCAAAGCGCTGGCTACCCAAGACTTAGCCCGCGCTACCACTCCTTGCGGCCGCCGATGGCCTCGAGGCACATCGAAACTTACTCGCACCCCATCTACTGAGCATGCCGGGAAACTATTCCATCCTGAAAGGCTGTTCGGGAATGTGCCGCGGCGGGCACTTTCCTTGCTCGCGTTTTGAAGGGAGCTGAAGCAGTTTGTTCGGGCAGCTTGAACATTGCGCGCCGAAGCGCAAGTCAGGGTCTCGTCAATCCACTGCGGCCGGCCACGGATAGTTGGGAGTTCGAGCGAATCGGTATCTCCCTGCTGACCGCCAGACGCGCCAGGCCGGGGATTTGCAAAGGTTCTTATTATCAGATCACTAGGCCCATCCGCGTCTTGAGGGCAAGGGCTGTAGCGCTTGCCTTCGGAAACATGTGCCCGGCGTGGAATAAATTCCGCGATTGCTAAGTATATTGTGCATCAGACAAATCGGAAGCTCTGCCGGTGAAATGCCCCACCCCTCCACCTGCTGGACAGCCAGCAGTAAGCTTATGAGGACCCGGGGTTGGCCCAGTCCACAGAGAACAAACAAAACGGAGAACCAGGAAATGTCGCAACCCTTCGAAGAATATCGGCCTTCCAAGACGCTCTGGTTCTGGTCACTGGTAGGCGCCGTGGTCCTCACCATGATCATCGGATTCACTGCCGGCGGCTGGACCTTGGCAGGAACGGCGGCGGAAATCGCCAAGACCTCCGCCATAAAAGCCAGGGCAGAACTGGCCGCCAATCTGTGTGTCCAAAAGTTTATCACGGCATCCGACGCGAGCCAAAATCTGGCCAAGCTGAAGGAAACGTCTTCCTACCAGAGGGATGGTTTCATTACTGACGGTGGGTGGGTCAAATTCGCCGGAATAAAAAAGGATGCACCGGGCGCCGCCGATCTGTGCGCGGAAAAACTGGTCGCGTTGGACGCGATTCCGACGAGCACTGTGTCTGAGGATCAGACGAAGGGCTGATGCCATACGTCTGCTGGCGAGAACCTCAACAGGCGTATGTCGCAACCCGTAAGCCCTGACCTGAGACCCGTGGTGACTTGAAGTGCGGTGGCCCGAGCCAGACGCTACCTGAACGACGAATTGTGCATCTTCTCGCGGCATTGGAATCCACCTCGCCTCAAAGCTCAGTCGGGCTTCTACAAGAGCATAGGACGGCGTCCGGCAATCAACGCTCTCGTTTGTGGCTATGCGAGATTGCCTTTCCACATTCCGTGGCAGATTGCATGAAAGCGACGGCGAATCTCGGCCCGAAGGTCCTCAGCAAAGCCGGGCATCACTGGTCTATCTCTCTTGCCCGGTTCATTCTGATAGCTGCATCGCTCGCAGGATCCGCAACGGCGACTGGACTCCACCCCAAGGCTAATCTTCTTGTTCTGCCTCGCTTTGCCACGCTTAGAGCCTCATCAGCCAACCTTTGTGTCGGACCTGGCATGGGGTACCAAGTTGAATGGGTCCTTATGCGCCCGGGAATGCCGCTGGAAGTCTATCAACAGTATGACAATTGGCGACGGGTCAGAGACTGGGACGGAACCAGCGGATGGATTTATGGAGCGCTTCTGTCAGGCCGCAGGGCGGGCGTTGTCGCGCCCTGGGCCAAGGACAACGTTGCCCTGCGCGACAAACCGTCCACTGGAAGTTCGGTTGTTGCCTGGCTGCAGCCTTGCGTGCGGGTAGAACTGACCCGATGCGACGGACAATGGTGTGCTGTTGGACTAGGGCCCAAATCCGGCTTCATCAGGCAGACGAGTATGTGGGGCGTCTATCCCGGCGAGGTGCTTTGAAGTGGCCCACGCGGGTCGAGTGGCTTTGCAGACGATCACAGGCAAGCATTCCAGAGGACGGATTGTTGAGCGACCCCCTATCTTGTGGACAACGTGCTGTCTGTTCCGGGCCGGAGCCTTCCACTCACCATTTCGTGAATCGTGGTGATGGCAAGCTGACGGGGTCACGAGCCTCCAATCACCAAGTGGAGCCGAAAGCCGATTTTGCCAGGCGAAAACCCTTCGGGGACTCTATGGCGCTGCTAAGCTGAAGGAATAATGGGCATCAAATCAGTTGGAGCGGGCGTCGCATGTTTATTAGTTTCCATCACTTGGGTGCAGGCTGCCCCAAGACTCCTCTCGCAGCACGGCGCTTGGGGCGTCTATTCTTATCGCGCTGACAAGACAAGGTGCTATGTCTTGAGTGTCCCCGTTTCCAAACTGCCGGCCGGTATCGATCATGGCGAAAATTTCACAACGGTCTCGCGCACACCGGTCGAGGAACAGCCCGACGCAATCATGGGGTATCGGCTCAAGCCAGGGTCAGACATCCATGTGGTGATCGCAGACCAGCGCTTCTCGATGTTCACGCAGGACAACAATGCCTGGCTTCAGAACGCCAATGAGGATCGGTCAATGGTCAGTGCCATGCGGGCCGGGAGCAACATGAAGCTTTTCGCCACGTCTTGGAGGGGCACCCAAACCCAGTACGCATATTCCCTGATGGGATTGAGCGCCGCATTGCAGGCGAGTAGCGCGTGCAAATAGAAATTCCAATGGCCCTGCTTGTGCTGCTGACCTCGTCAAAGACCGGGTTGGTGAGAGGCCTTCATGGCCTCGACATCGACTGGGAGCCACCGCTCATGTCAGCAGGCTCACTCTCACCATCTTGAACGGGAAGGCATGAGAGAGATTTTCAAAACTGCTATCGTGATCACGTTGGTCGCGCTCGCAGTTGTCCTGCTTTTGCTGGCAGCAAGAGGTTTTCGCACCGGTCCGTCCGATCCGATTGTTAGTTCCGGTCATTCTCGCTTGCCTCTTGCAGACATCGGCCTTGGTTTGCCCGCAGCCTCAGATAGAGCGGCCTGAGCTGGTGATCATCCAGCTTGGCGGCACCCATTCACTCCCGATGCCAAGCACGACGCTTGAAGGTGTCGGGGCGTTAATCTCTTTAACGCCCGCGCCGATCTCTTCGTCCCCCGAGAAGGAGATACAGCTGTGATCCGTCTCGGCATGGGCGGGCAAAAATCCGGCGGCCCTGGAATAGTTTCCGGTGCTGTCCGGTATATTCCAAGACAGGCAAGCTAGTCGCCCCTCGCCTGTCAGGCCCAGCAGGCCCTCCTTGGTTGTCCTTTCACTGCTGGGCCTCCCTCGTCGAAAGGATCATCCACTGTCTGGCGCCAGGAATGACACGGCCGGCCACGAAGTAGCGGATTGCAGCGCTCGGACCTTGCGCAGCCTTTATGTTGCGGAATCCGCTAGGTGTGCCACTGGCGCCAAAAACTGTAGATGGGCTGGCAACTCTGGCGAGCCAGATGAATGTCAGTCGCGATTATCTCATTGAGAGAGCGAGTGGCTGGAAACACGGTTGATGGATCCAGTCCCAGGCGACGATTTGATCCCATCGGCAGGATCAGACCGGCAGCCAAGCAAATTGTAGTCGAGTGGGTTGGAATAGTTTCGGCTCCCAGTCAGTATATAGGGCCATGAAGGTGAACTTCGACGTCACTCCACACTTGGAGGACCTGTGGCGCTACAGCAGGGTGCTCACAAAAAATGACACCGACGCGGATGACCTGGTGCAGGAGGCGCTTGTTCGGGCACTCGGGTTGTCGCGCACCTACGACGCGTCGCGCCCGCTTATGCCGTGGTTGATCACGATCGTGCGGAACACATTTTTCACCAGCGCTGTCCGAGCTGATGCTGAGCGCCGTCGCTTGGCCGCTTATGCCCAACAATGCGACCCGTTGCTGATGCCATCACAAGAACACTGCGCGGAGCTCTCCAACGTTCAACGGGCGCTAGAGGGAGTACCGTCTGACCAAGCCGAAGTGCTTCATTTGGTCGCCGTCTTAGGCTTCACCTATTCGGATGCTGCCGCGGTGCTTGGGGTTCCCGTGGGAACAGTGATGTCTCGTCTGAGCCGCGGCCGGATTGCCCTGAAACTCAATATGGAAAAGACGAACGACGCCGCACGTGCTCAATTGAAGATAGTGGGAGGCCGTGATGTGGCCAAGTGACCGAATTTCCGAAGAGGAGATAAACCGGTTTCTTGACGGCGAGCTGTTGCCGTCCCGGAGGTCTGAACTCCAGGCGCGTCTTGCCCGCGAGCCCGAAGCAGCGGCGGAGGTATTCGCACAAGCACAGCGCATGGAAGCGTTGCGCAATCTACAGCCCCAGCGCCTGTTTCCCCCTCGAGCAAGCCTGGACAGGGCCCGGGAGTTGGAGAACGCCTTCCGACGAAGGAAAGTATTTGCCGTGTTCAAATTGCAGCTGGCTGCGGCGGCGCTGGTCTTCTTGGGCTGGTCAGCCAATTCGTTGACCGAGCCGCTTCGCCAAGGCGGTCAAAAGGCGGATGAAACTTTCATTCTCGCCGCGCGGGACGCCTTACGGGTCGCCCAGCTCAATGCCGGCCCTGAGAAGGGCAGCGAGCCGAAGCAGGATAAGATCGAACGGCTGATCGGAGCGGTAAACATAAGCATGCCCGCTCTTCCGACTGTTTGGCAGGTGAAGGACGTTCAGGTTCAACCCTGGAACGGGAAGCAGAGCCTGGTTGTGACGGCGGATACCCCAAGCGTCGGCCGCATTACGCTGGTGGCAGTTCCCATGAACGGGGAAGACGCCGTCCCCCCAACTCCGGCCACTGACGGTCGAGTGCCCACCGTGTACTGGCAGTCAGGTGGCACGGCATATGCGCTGATGGGTTCTGCCACGCCGGATCGCCTAGAGAAGGAAGCAAAGGAAATCGAAGTGGCTAGCCGCAGGAATGTCGCCCCCAAGGTCAGAGGTTAAGCTGCTGATCGGCCGTAGCAGGGACGAACGGATGGCTCAGGAGCACGGAATTGAGGGCTTTGGAAGCTCGGCAGTAGGTGACTGAAAACTGGAATTTGCGAGCGGAATCGGCTTGATTTTCGCAGGACACAAACTTGCGGTCGACGTGAGGCCTTGCAAAATTCAGCGCATCGGTTGGGCGCCAATGAATACGGTTACTGCGGCGTTGCAGCTCTAAGCCTTTTCGATCGAGGAAGTGCAAACGCGCGAGCACTTCCTTAGCGGTCCGGCGTTCCGCGGGGTTTATGCCGGACCGCTCACGTTAGATGGCGCATCGGAACGCGATTTCACCGATCTGCAGATCGCTGGCGTCGAGAAGCGATTTCGCATCGTGCACACGCAGAGCTAGATAGGCGGCCATGGGGCTTGCGCCCAACTCTATGCCGAAGAGACGCTCCAGCTGGCGCCCGGAGCAATTCAATCTGGCCGCCATCTCGGTGACCGACACCTTCTCCTGGAGGTTGCGGTCCATCAAAAGGAAGGCCGCTTGACCGCGCGGCTTGAAGCTTCGGGAAACAGGTCCCCTACGGGCTTACATTCGAGATGCAGCCGGGCCGGGGGGCACGAAGGAAACATGGCGAAACACGGACTGTCAGCACTCGATGCGGATATTCTGAGGACGACCTTCCAAAAATCGGTCTTGGAAGAAGGCATCCCGGAGAGCAAGTGGCGAAAATACGCTGAGGAACTTGTCCGGGTATATACCGGCTCCCCGATCGTAGATCCTCGGTTGGTGGACTTGATCGTAAGCAAATAGCACAGGGAGAGCCTCTGTGCTTACGGCCGGTCTTGCCGGGCACCGCGGCACCACCGCGCCGCCTTCCAAATGGCCAACAATGTGAAGGCCGGGCGGACGTCCATCCAGACCATGAGTTTGGCGCTACCTGGCTCTCGCTCGACGGGGTGCGGAACTTGAGCTCCGACATCACCAACCTCAGTTGTCTCGTTCACGACAGCGGCTGTGAACTGGCTGGCTTCAGCGCCTGCTCCAGCCTTCACACACGCTTCCTCAATTGCTTCCCTTCCGTCTGTGAAAAGGCAGGCGGCACCCGGCCGGGGAGCTGGGCAAACTTCCTAGCCGACGTGCAGCTGGCTGTCGGCCACAACGTTCTGGGGCGGAAGCGGATGCTCTAGCCGTCCGGCCCGGTTCCTCTCGGCGTCCAGAAGTTGCTCCTAGGTTATCAGGCCGTTCAAAAATAGCTTGAGCAGGTGGGACGCGATGCGCTGGGCCTGCTGCTTGAGTACGGCAGCGGGAGAGCCCTGGTCTGCTCATCGCAGAGTGCTGATCTCAATCGGGCGTCGCCGAGGGGCAGGTCCGATCTTTATGTCAGTCGCTGAAGTCTTGCTGGTGAAGACGCGCCAAGACATCAGCACCCAGTCGAGTTCCGGTTAAAGGCATAGTAAGACGCCGGCCTCTTGAACAGCCAATCCAGTGAACTAAATCATGACCGCCGGCGCCATCGGGGCCGGTATGCCGGCCGGAGAGCATCCGGTGGCAGAAGACCTTGTATCCATATTGCTCAAAGGAGGATGTGGCTATGAGAACCACTCTCGACTTTTCTCCCCTATTCCGGTCGAGCATCGGCTTCGACCGAATGCTGAACGCGCTGGAGGCTGCAAGCCGCGTCGAAACTATCGACAACTGGCCTCCCTATGACACCGTCAAGACTGGCGAGCACGACTACCGCATCACCATGGCGGTGGCCGGTTTTTCGCAGGACGATCTGACCATCACCCAGGAGCAGAACATGCTCATGGTGTCCGGTCAAAAGGCTGGCGAGGACACCGGCCAGTATCTGCATCGCGGTATGACCGAGCGTCCTTTCCAGCGCCGCTTCGAGTTGGCCGACCATGTGAAGGTCATAGGCGCAAGCCTAGTCAATGGCCTGCTGGCGATCGATCTCAAGCGCGAGACTCCCGAGGAAATGAAGCCCCGCAAGATCGAGATTGCGGCCGGCGAGGCGCTGCCCAAGGTCGAGACGAAGCAGATCGAGGCCGATAAGCAGGCCGCCTGAAGCCGCTCCCACAGCGCCAATTGGGCACGGCGTCGGGCAATCCCCGGCGCTGGCGGGAACAAACGAACAAACAGAAGGAGAAGAACAATGAATGTCCGTGATCTGATCCCCTGGAACCGCGGCAACGGCAACCAGGTTCCAACTGTGTTCCGCGATAGCGAGCGCGACCCATTCCTGTCCCTGCATCGCGAGGTGAACCGGCTGTTCGACGACGTCTTTCGCGGCTTCGGCTCGAAACATCCCTCTTTCAACACTCCTTCCGCCTTCAGCGGCGGTTGGCCGAGCGTCGAGATTTCCGACAGTGAGAAGGAGATCAAGGTGACAGCCGAGATACCTGGCCTCGAAGAGAAGGACATCGAAGTTCTGCTCGACGACGGTGTGCTGACGTTGAAGGGTGAAAAACACTCCGAGACGGAGGACAAGGACCGGCAGTTCTCCGAGCGTTTCTATGGCCACTTCGAGCGGCGCATCCCACTCGGCTACGAGGTCAAGGACGACAAGGTCGACGCGCGCTTCAGCAATGGTGTGCTGACCGTGACCTTGCCCAAGAGCGAGAGGGCGCAGTCGCAGGTCAAGCGCATCGCCATCAAGAGCTAACGCATGGCAGGCGCCGGCGGCGGGCCAGCTGCCGCCGCCGGCAGCATCCTTCGCCAGACAGGGAGGGATGAACAATGGAGATGACGAGACAGGTCGACAGATCAACCAGAATGCCAGACCCGCAGGGGTGGCCGTCGAACGACAACCTGCACAAGCCCCTTTCGATGGGGCGCTCGCTCTTCACAGACGATGCGGTCGCGCGCATCTACAAGCCGTCGCGCGCGGTGACCACGTTCGGCAAGGCACGCTCGAAGGGCTGGCGCCTCGTTTTCGAGCGACGCACAGCGCCGTTCATCGAGCCGCTGATGGGCTATACGAGCGGCGACGACACGCTGGCCCAGGTCGAGCTTGGCTTTCCGACATTGGAATCGGCCATCCGCTACGCCGAGCGGCAGGGCCTGACCTATGTCGTCCAGACGCCGACCGCGCTGGTCGGCAAGGGCCGTTGCCTGCGGCTCGATGAGATGCCTGCACAGGCCGGGAGTTCTACGCGCGCTTCCTCAGATGCTGTGCTTGAGCGGCTCGGACTTGCCGTCCTTCAGGAGAGCTACGGGCGCGCCCTCGACAGTGCCGCCAATCGCAACGATCCCTCCGGATCGGATGGCTGGACATCGCCTATGGACCTGGTCCGCGATCTGACGCTGCCGCTGGAGGCGAAGCGCTCGATCCTGATGAACTGGATCTTGACGGAGTACCTGATCGACCAGGCGACCAATGAGGGCATGCCTGAAAACAGTCGGCCGTCGCGTCTCGATGAGGTCGAGCAGGCGCTGCTCGCGCTCGAACGCGAGGTTGCCGCCAACCGGGATGGTTCAGGCAAGAGAGCCTCGCTCTCAGTGCGACGGCAAATGGCTGATCGGCGTGGCGACGCCGTCCTATGCCGCCTTCCGCTTTCCCACGACAATGCGCCTCCCGCGTCTCAGCCGACGCAAATGAGGTCGAAAGCCGTCGCTGAATCGGAGCCCTTCAACGGCCGCTATTTGATCCTCGACCTCCGATAGCGGACCGTCCGGAGACCGCCCATTTCAGCCATCCTCGAACTCGGTACTGCTGATCCCGATCGCCTTGGCGTCGGCGAAAAGCTTCTGAATAGCCTCCGAGACCGAGATCACGTTTGGACTGGCTGCTCAGCCGCTTGTCGAGAAGTTTGACGCGGCGAGTGCTCATGCCGCCCTCACCCGACGGAACATAAGCGAAGGTTCGCTTCCCGCCTCTTATTTCGGTGACACGCAGCCAGTTTTCTTCCTAATGCCTCAATGTGACCGGCTGGCCGAGGTGTGCTTCTGCCGCTTTGAATGGCACCTGGGCCATGACCACCTGCGAAGACACAACGACCCGCCGGCCATAATCTCAACTCGATACTCCGACCCTCACGTCCGCGATTGTTACCCAACCGCGATTCAATTAGTTATAGCTAATTAGCTCTAGACCTTTGCATGGTATGTTGCAGCCCGCATGGAAAGGCCCATCTGACCAGGCGGCGGCTCGGTGGTTTGATCTCGCAGGGCAAAACCACCGAGCCTAACTGGCAAAACCGTAGCCAGCTTATCTGAAATTAGCATCGTGGCCATTGACCCGGGTCATTCAAACGGACGAACAAAGAAGACAACGCGACGTCAGGTTCCAGTGTCGCGCGCAGCGGCACCCAACCTGAAAATTTCAAGCTTCTCGCTGTACGAGAGCCGTACCCTTTCGCCGCATCGCTTGCAGGTGAACGTCGTTACGGACTTGACCCACGAGCCTTTCCTGACCAGTGGGGTTTTGCAGCTCGGACATTGAAAGGTCAGGTTTTTGTCGAGCAGCTGATTGGATAGAGCCATTTTCATCTTCTCCCAAGATGAAATGGCCGTGCAAGGCTGGTGCCAGGACATGCGTATTAGAACGACACATTGGCGGCGGATGGGGGTTCTTGGTCAGTGTCAATGCGACGTTGGACGCTCTCGCCCATCGAAGCTGACCGCCATGGCCCTACCAGTTGCGAATTTCACGATAGCAGCCGTAAGGGCCTCGTCGGTATCGGCGCAACCAGGCGCGCGTGCGCGAAGCTCCTGGATGGTTTCCCCGATAGAGATCACATCCCCTTGGCGACAGTCGGGACGTACAGCTCGTATAAGCTCTTGAGGGGTGAATCCAGGCGGAAGTATGCGCTTCAAACTGCCCATCGGGGACCCCTCGCTGACAAACAGAAGAAGGCGGGATAATACCCCGAATGTTCGCTGTAGCGAGTCCGACTGAAGTCCCAGCAATGAGTTGACGGCGTGACCATCATTCTGTCTTGTCAGCGCGCGGCGGACCTGTAGGTCGCCTGGCCGACGCGGTAGCTCTCAGGCACTGCGTCGGCCGACTTCACTCCCATTGTTGCCGGCGCCAGATCGCTTCTGGAGAGCCGCCTGCAACCGCCGGTCAGCCGGGAATGATGATAAGCGCAGGACGGCTAACCACCCAGTCCGCCGCCAGCCAGAAGCCGCCCGCCATAAAGACAAGCTCCACGATTGCAACCACGAGGATTCGCATGCGACGCCTCCGTCTAGCTGTGGATCACAATAGCACTTCGACGTGTTTTGCCCAAATTGCCCGCCGCCCCATTCACGGCAGCGGCGGGCGTCCCTGGGGATGAGTAAAAGGGACTGCCTGGGCGTTGGTGACCCAAGCTGAGATAGACGCTGCAATTTCGGTGCCAATGGAAACTGTGCCGCTATGAAACGGAAAGCCGCCGCGTGGCCTCCCGCGACGGGCTTCTTTATGGAGTGGATGCATCCTGTAAGGAATCGACCACTTAACCTCCGCTACCGGACAAGTTCCCGCGCACAAAAAGCTCGCCGGCCGGAGCCAACAGGCTTTGGTCATTGCATTATCCCTGGCGCCACGAAGATGATCCCTTTCCCGACCGTCTTCCCATCGGAAGTTTGTCCCTGTCAGCGATGTCGCTGAGAGCGCGCACAAGCATCTTCGCCTCGTTCGAAACACAGGAATAGCAGCGCTGGCTACCTTGGTTGCGGGCTTGGACGATACCCAGCTTGGCCATACCGCTCAAATGCCGTGAAAGGGCGGTCCGTGACCCACCAATCAGTGCCACCAGGTCGGAAACGGATCGCTCCCCCTCAACCAGGTAGATGACGATCAGCAGCCGTTTGCGGAAACCTAAGGCTGCAAACAGCTCCGAAGCAAGGGACATCTGTTTTAGCCTAAGCCGTCGCCTGACGCGGGAACGCCTCCGAAGCGAAGGATCAGCTTTGATTTCAGCGAGACGCTGTCTCACGTAGGTACTCAAGTCCACCTCGCCACGCTAAACACACCAAAGCCCGCCACTGAGGGGACGGTGGCGGGCTTTGTTTGAAAGCTGTCGAGCAACTTTCCGGCGCTCCTGTCCGGGGGGTGTCGAGGGACGCCGGGGAGTGAACCTGGCCAGATAGAATTGGTTCCCGCCGCAAGCAAAAAAGCCCGCCGGCCTGAGCCAGCGGGCGGGTGGTGAAAGGCAGATGTTTCAGTTAGTCGATCGGGCCTGTAACGGTAATCGACGAAGAAGTCAGGGCCGTAATAGCGGACAAACGTTCACGCTTGGTCAGAGCAGGCTTCTCATAGGTTTTCTTCATGGTGGTGCTCCTCGCTTACCTCGAAGTCAAAATGCGTTGCGGCAGCGAGATTTGTCAATCGCCCGTCGTGAGATCACCAGTTTTGCGTCGACCCTCGTTTTTGCATTCGCAGCACAGGGGGTATACGGTGGCCTATCGGCCGCCGTTTTCGCCGGATGCGTCCGACCGTGAGAGAGAACCATGCTCTTGCCCAAAATGGGAAGAGAGCTATGCCGCAATCCACTTTTCGCAATCATATCTTGAAGGCACTAACGCCCGCGGACTTCGCGCTGGTGCGGCCTTCATTGCACCGTGTCATTCTCGGCATCAAGACGCCGTTGGTGGTGGCCAATGAGCCCATCAAACTTGTCTATTTTCCAGAGGCGGGTGTTGCTTCCGTGGTCGCCACGCTGGCCGGCGGACATCAAAGCGAAGTCGGCGTCATCGGACGCGAGGGCATGACTGGTCTTGCACTGGCGCTCGGCCAAGACAGGTCGCCAGACCAAACTTTTATCCAAATCGCCAGCAACGGATCGTGCCTGTCAGCAACAATGCTCCGCACGGCACTGGCCGAAAGTTCGAGCCTCCGCGATACCGTGTTGAGATATGCTCACGCTTTCATGATTCAGTCGTCACGCACATCGCTCGTAAACAGCCGCTCGAACATCGAAGAGCGATTGGCGCGTTGGCTGCTGATGGCTCATGACCGCGTTGATTCCAATAGGATCGAACTGACCCATGAATTCTTGGCTATGATGCTTGGAACCAGGCGCCCCGGCGTGACCACGGCAATGCAAATGCTGGAATATCGAGGCCTCATCAGCGCCAAACGTGGTGCGGTTGAGATCCTCGATCGCGCCGGATTGGTCATTGTGTCAAACGGTGCTTACGGCGAGGAAGAGCAGCGCCCATTCCGTAAATTACATGCCCAGCCACGCGAGAGTTCTGTCCCTGACGTTGCATGATAGGCCGCCAGCCTGCCCACGATACATGTCTTCCGCTCGACATTTGCATGCAGGACGGAACGCTGCGCCAGCCGATGGGCGCTTAAACGAGCTGTCTTCGCTTCACCGGCTCTGCGCTCCGCGTCGATGACCACGCGAGATCGCGGTCGATCCGTACGTGCCTGAGCTTGTCTACCTGCGTGGCATCTTTGGCCCTAAAAAAGGTCGGTCGCGCCCCTCGGCAGAAACGCGGGGTGTTGAGGCCCGGACCTCAACCAGCGGCGAGCCTGGAGAGGCTGCCACCAAGCCCCAACCTCCGCCTCCGAAACTTTGAATGGAGCATTCTAAGGATCCGGAGGTCCGCACAGCAGGCGAATTGTTTCGGCACAGTGACCTCAGCCGTGCTGCCGAGGGGCGGATATTGCAGGGACCAAGCACTGACGTGGCGCGCTCGGCGCGTCCAACTGTTAATGACCTTCCCCCCGCGTTCAGCTCTCCTTCTCGAGCTCCTGAAAAGCATTTCGAATGGCTGCGACTAGCGTCGCAATCGAATAAGGCTTCTGCACCCATCCCAGCGGTCTGGCCGCTTCAGCTCGAAGCTTCACGTCGCGATCACCATGCGCCGTCGTAAAGATGCATCGTATGCCAAGATCGCGGTACAATTCCAGAGCGGCCTCGATGCCGTCCCGCTTGCCTAGCAAGCGGATATCCATGAGGGCAAGCACCGGCTTGGTCGAGAGCGCCATGCTTATCGCCTCATCGGCGCTGGTCGCGAGGCCTGCCAGCGAGAAGCCTTCGGCCAGCAGTCCGGCCTCTATGTCCAGCGCGATCAGATAATCGTCTTCGACGACCAAGATCACTTGGCTCCGAGTGGTTTCGGCCTGTCCGCCGCTCATATCATCCCGGGAGAACACCACCCGCGGCTTGAAGGATCGATTGACGTCCGCCGCGTGGCTCAACTCATGTATTGCTGCTTTAGCTGGCAAGGCCATTCTCCTGGGGCATCTGACGAAAGGTCACGGTGCATCTGGACGGGTGCCGGCTGACTTCGAAAGTCCCGCCGATCTGTCGCACCAAGCCTTCGACCAGTCGCAGGCCTGACGAAGAGGAGCGCACAGAATCCAATTCGAAGCCCGGGCCCTCATCCTCGACCACCAGGCCAATGCGTCGGCCGTTTTGCCTGATGGAAACGCGAATGGTTCCATGCCCATTTCCGGGCAAGCCATACTTCACGGCATTGATCAAAAGCTCGTTGATAGCGAGCGCCAGCGGCATCGCAATGTCGTTTGGCAGTTGGATCGGATCTGCCTGGCAGACCAATTGAACGGCTGGAGGGAACATCTGTTTTGCCGTCTCGCAAACAGCTCCCAGGAAAGGCTCAGCACCGAAGTTGATGGCATCGGGCGTGTCATAGAGGACCCGCTGAGCGGCAGCCATGGCGGCGACGCGCTTGCTGGCCTCATCCAGAACAATCCGAGCCTCCGAACTCTTGCTCGTCCTCGCGGCCACCGAAAGCAGGGACTTCAGCATCATCATGTTGTTCTTGACGCGATGATTGAGCTCGTCGAGCAAGATCCGTTGCTGGCTTTCGGCCTGCTTACGCTCGCTCACATCGACCAGCATGTTTATGGCGCCGGTGATGTTTCCAGCCGCATCGCGCATAGGGGTCGGATATGGGATGAAGGGAACCCGGGTACCATCCGGCCGCTCGGCCACCGCTTCATATCCCCGGATGGGCCGCCCCTCACGCAGTGAGACAGCCATCGGACATTGATCGTGGGGAAGCGGCGTCCCATCCGGCCAGTAAAGCTTCCATGTCACACACCATTCGTCGGTGCCAATCACGGGCGTTCGGCCGGCGAGTTGCACCGCCGCTTCATTGAAGTAGGTGATCTTCCCGTCGCGATCAGTGGTGTAGATCGCGGCAGGAATGGCGGCGAGCAGGTCTTGAAGGTGGCGCTCGCTGTCTCGTATCTTCGTTTCCGCTACCTTTCTTTCAGTTATGTCTCGGGCGATTTTGGAAGCTCCGACGGTACGGCCTGACGCATCCCGCACCGGCGATATTGTAAGAGAGATATCCACCAGCGTTCCGTCCTGGCGGCGGCGAACCGTTTCGAAATGATCCACGAGTTCGCCGTTGCGGATGCGACCCAATATCAGCGGCTCCTCATCCAGCCGATCCTCGGGAATGATAGTGGTGATGGGCTTGCCTACCATCTCCGCGGCCGTATAACCGAATAAGCGCTCGGCACCGCGGTTCCAGCTCGAGACGACGCCTCTGAGATCTTTGCTCACGATGGCGTCATGGGACGACTCCACGATTGCCGCCAGTCGCTGGGCCGCATCCTGTGTCCTCACACGCTCAATGCCGAACCCGAGCTGACGCGCGATTGTCCGAGCGACTTCAATCTCTTCAGCAGAGCAATCATGCGCCTCGTCGAAATAGGCCATGAACTTGCCCAACAGACGCCCGCCTTCGGTTATCGGAATGAAACAAACCGCGCCGATGCCTTCTGTTCGGATTGCGTGTCTCAAGGTGCTGGGGAGCTCTGCCTGTTCCACATCGCGGATGGAAATGGGCGGCGGGTCGTGGTCTGCTGCGGACCAGGGCGAATGGCCTTCCACGGCGCTTCGATACGCGTCCGACAAGCCGCGCCACGCGACAAACTTCATGATCCCGCCTTCCAAAAGCAGAATAGAAGCGCGCTGACATCTTAGACCGCGCTGGATCGCGCCGAGCGCAGCCTCGTAGACGTCTTCGCGGGTAAGGGCGTGCTGCAGCATTTCCGTCAATCGATGCAGCGCAGCCTGCTCCTCGGCCCTTTGAGCGAGTGTCGCCTCAATCGCTTTTCGCTCGCTGATATCGTGCTGCACCCGTACTGCGTAACGAAACCGTCCGTTGCCGTCGTAAACGCTGGAAGACGTCACGACAGCCCAGAAAAGCGATCCGTCCTTACGGACGAACCGCTTCTCGATTGTGTAGCTTTCGATCTCGCCGGCAACCTGTTGGAAATATTTCGCGCGATCCGCCTCGACGTCGGAAGGGAAGGTCCGATCGAAAATCGATCGACCAACAAGCTCCTCCTGCGGATAGCCCAAAAGGCGGCACAAATGTCCGTTCACACGCAGCAGCCAACCTTCAGCGTCAGCTTCCACTATTCCCACACCAGCGCTGTGATAGGTCAGGGCAAGTCTCTGCTCCTGTTCGCGCAACAACTCTTCTGCTTCGACCTTTTCAGTCACGTCGATGGTGATGCAGCGCGTGTTGAGGAACCGACCGTCATCCGAACGCACGTTCGATGTTATCTCCACCCAACGGATGGAGCCGTCTCTGGCGCGCAGCCTCGCGCGATAGTGTTGTAAGTGCTCATGCCGAGAGAGACGGTTCAAAATATCGTCGATTGCGGTAGGATCGGCGTGAAATTCCCGGATGTTGCGGCCGATGTATTCCTCCGAGGCGTAGCCGAGCAAGTTCAGTTCGGCTCGATTGGCGCGCAAGATAGTGCCATCATGCGCCACCAGGTGGAGAGCAACGGCTGCATTCTCGAAGAAATCTTCCGTCTCGCTGGCGGGGAGCAGGACCGCACCGTGCCCTTCCACTTCTCCACGGCCCAAGGATTTCGCGCCAGAAATGCTGGAGGGCAAAGCTCGTTGTTCCATGAAAGGCTGAATTTCCCCTAAACGCACATCAACGCCCGATCTCGCAAGAGGTTCCAACGGGCTGCACAATTAAATGTTGATGGTGGGAAGGCGTGAGCCGGTGCTGGGCTAGCAAATCCGGTAACTCGATGATTTCGAGCCATTCGCCGCAGGCTTGCACATCACCGCGACCTGGCGCTTGTCAGACCTATCCATAAAGCAGCCCGTCAAAGATTTGGGTTTCCCGGCTTGGCTTCTGCCGAGAGGCCGCCCGCTCCAGAAACATGACGCAAATTAGCTGCGGAGCGGTTGATATTCTTATCGACGCTAATACCGCATCGGGCAGCTGTCGGAGGAGACCTCCTTGGCAGACGACTTCCGACCAAAGGGATGCCCAGTGATTTCGGGATGGAGGAAGGCCGTGGAAGACCACGCCGGCGCGGAGCCCAATGTAGCTGACTTCGTCATTCACAAGGTTCTGGACACGTTCGAATACTCCGACCGCGGCGCGGTGGTCACGATGGTCGATCCCCAGGGCGCACGCATGCGTCTCCACGTCACCATTGTCAGCGGGGAGTTGCTTTGCGAACAAATTGCCGAAGCGCTGGAGCAGCGATACGGGGAATAGAACGTCTACTTCAACAGCGCGACCATCCTGTCGATCGCGCTGGGAAAGCCGTTCAGCGCCAGGGCAAGCACCGTCTCCTTGCCTCCGTCCGCGGCCCCCTTGACCTTGAGGCTGGTGCCGTCGCGGCAGGGTGGCCAAGGTCCCATCAAGACTCAGGTCGACAATGCAGCCGCCGGGCAGGCAGGTACGGAAGCGCAGCGGCGGCAGTGCCCGCCCGTCGAGTACGACAGCGTCCGGATGGAGTTCCTCCAATACCTTCTCTGCCTCAGCGCAACTTGCAGCCATGGCGACGTTGAAGCCCGCTTCGACCAGAAAAGCCTCGACTTCAAGCCCGATCAGAGGTTCGTCCTCCAAGATGAGGATGTCGGACGTTCGGCGGTCAGTGCTATACCTCTGACTAAGGCCGCTGCTCCGTATGGATCAGTGGCTCTGTAGGCTGCCATAGCTAGAATGGCGAGTCACGAGTTTGCCCGCCGACCGGAGCCAGCAGCGCGAGATTCGAGGGTGGTCGCGCTGTCGGCCGCATGGCACGGTGGGAGATGGGCGCGCCGTCAGAGCAGCAATCGAACTCTGCGGACCGGAGGCGGCTATCTCCGCGGCCTGTTGCGCACTGGAGGCGAATTTCGCCGGTCGAAATGTGGACTACCGCTTTTGGTGTCAAGTCTTCAGGGAACTCATCGCCAACGGGCCCAAGCGTCAAAACGCCGCCAGCCGCCAGCTGGCCTCTTCATAACAAGGCGGTTCCTTAGCCGGGCGG
Organism: Mesorhizobium sp. B2-4-13; assembly: GCF_006658535.1. Taxonomy (NCBI): domain Bacteria; kingdom Pseudomonadati; phylum Pseudomonadota; class Alphaproteobacteria; order Hyphomicrobiales; family Phyllobacteriaceae; genus Mesorhizobium; species Mesorhizobium sp. B2-4-13. Next base: position 95,702 of record NZ_VFVB01000016.1, read on the forward strand.
AGTGAGTATCAAAACCGACGGCGGGATCGCGGCCGCAACTGCCGACAAGCATTCACGCCTGGTCAGAACAGGCGTTTCATAGATTCGTTTCATGGCGGTGCCTCGGCATCTGTTTACCCAAAGCATCGGCGAGGCGGTTTCGCGGTGCAAGGTGCCACGCCACCGAGCCTAACTGACAACCGCCCAAGCTTCGACAACACTAGCATTGTGGCTGTGGACTGGCGTCATTCGAACAGACGGCAGGGTTCACTGTGGAACCGCATTAAGTAACACCCGCGCGGTGCCCCGTTTTCTGCACGAGAAAATGCCGCAAGAGCCGGGAGGAGCGCATTCGCGTGCGGTTTTCAGCGCGTCTCTGCTTTGGCAGTTGTTGAGGGCGCGACGCGGCGCCTCGGGCGCGCCGATCGGCGGCAGTCTACTCAACGGCAGCCGCCTCAACATCAGATCGCCAACTGTCGAGCGCGAAGGCTCGACCGACAAGCTGATCAACGTGCTCGCGCACATAGGCTGTGAACTCCGCGCGCGTCATCACCTTGCGGGCATCACGCAGGCACCTAAACGCATGCCTGACAACTCCAGGGCTCGTCAGATTTCATCGCGATTGCATAGTTCTGCTTCTTTTTGCACGAGGCATCGAGCTTCTGCCGTTGTGGGCCCCGACGCGCAGCCGCTGCGGCCGCGTAGGGCACGGCGTCATCCCGCATCGAAGGCAGGCGCGCCCCGGGCCTGCCTTTCCTTCTTATCAAGTGTTCCTTGCTTCCGTCTGCAACTCGGACAGTGGCGGCAGCACGACAGCCGGATGCCGGCCTTCGCGCAGCATCAGTCCGAGGCTGTAGTCCATGGCCAGTTTCACCGCCCCCAGCGCGGTGCCGCCATCTTCAAGCGAACTGACGGCGATCCGTGTGGGCCATGCAAGTTCCGCCGCCACCCTTCCAACACTTTCCGTCATCAGCGGGTTTCGGCCGACCCCGCCGCCAAGCACGATCAATCCGGGATCAAGCATGCCGATGCAGCCGGCCGCCAGCCTGCCGACATCGGCGGCATGACGCTCGACGGCCACTATGGCCGGCCGTGACCCTTCAAGCGCGCGCGCGAACAGGCCCTTGGCCGAATCCGGCGGCGCCCCCTCTCCGGAGGGCCAGTCGGCACGGCAACGCTCGATCAGCGCCCGTGAGCCGAGATAATGTTCGAGCCCCTCACGATAGGGCGTTTCGCTGGCTGACCACGGAAACGGCATGCGGCCAATTTCGCCGGCCGCACCGCCAGCGCCGCGAAACAAGCGTCCTTCGGTGATGAAGCCGAGCCCGATCCGTACGCCCACCTGCAGGAAGGCGAAGGTCCGGTGGCCCTGCGCGGCGCCAAAATGCATTTCGCCGATAGCCGCGCAGTTTACGTTGTTTTCCAGGATGATCGGCACCTCGATGCTACGGCGCAGCAGGTCAAGCACCGCGGACGGCCCACCAGGGCGGTCGAAACGATCATTGGATACAATGCGCGGCACCGCCACGGCGATGGCCCGCAGCGCGCGAAAACTCTTGCCGACCTTGGCCATCGTGGCATGCGCCACCGACAGGACGATGGCGCCGACCTCGTCGGCATCGCCGGCGTTGGCTTCCGGAATCGGTTCTTCCGCAGATGCCAGCTTCTGTGTGTCCATCGAATAGGCAACCGCCCGCACCTGGGCGGCGCCGACATCGATGCCAATCGCGTAGCCCGCTCCCGAGCCGATGCCGTAGATGGTCGCGGTGCGGCCAATGGCGCCGCGTTCCAGGCCGCGTGAGGCGACGAGACCGAGCGCGCTCAGCTCCGACACGGCTGCCGACATCGTCGGCTTCGACAGGTCGAGCATGGCACCGAGCTTCGGCCGCGTGACCGGCCCATGGGCGGCGAGTACGCGCAGCACGGCTCGGGCGCTGTCGGTCAGCTTGGGGATTTCCGCAGCCGTCATCTCAGCCGTTCGACCTTTGCCCTGAAATCCTGTCTCCGGTCGGTGCAGCGAAAACGCCGCCACGACTCAAAGTCGCATCCCATCCTCAATGCCCCATTGGTGGCCGGTTTGGCAATTTACACGACGTCCGCACAAGGATGTCAGACTTCCGTCGGCGACCACGGCTTCAGCTTGGTATCGGTCTGCCGGTAACGGAAAACAATGTCGGTCAGGCCGGCGGCGTCCTGCATATCGCCGACGACAAGCTGGATGACGACGATCTCCAGAATGGCATCGGCGATGGTATTGCCAAGGGCTGGGATGGAAATCACCACCAGCCTGTCGGCCGAAACGACGTCCATGCGCCGCGTGACCAGCACCGATGGGCAGCCGAAGCCGGCGACATCCTGCGCGATCTTCACCTCACGACCATCGCCGATGGCGATCAATCCGGTCGCCGTATCCTGCGATTCCATTGGTCCATGCAGATAGTTAAGCGTATCCCATCCGGATGCCGGCACGCGAACAGCCTCGCGGATCAGCATCGCCGCCTCGCCGGCATTGGCGAAGCTGACACCGGCGCCGACGATGTCGATGGATGTTCTGCCCTGCAGCAGCCGCGCCGCCTGCCCGGCAGCATGTTTCGAGCCGGAGAGGACGGTCGCGACCGCGCCGGGCAAACGCGTCCAGTCGAAGCTGTTGCCGGCAAGGCTGTCGATCAGCATGCCAAGCGCCAGCAAGGTCCCGGTGTAGCCGGTCGAGCTGGCGCCATTGTCGTCGCCCGACTCCGTGGCAAGAACAGCGTCGGTCAAATCAGCCAGCGGATTGTGGCTGCCACGGCAGACTGCCACGCGTGGCGACGCGGATGCCTCGCGCATGACATCGAAAATTTCTCGGCTTTGCCCAGAGGCCGACAATGCGATAAAGGCATCGGCGGCCGCATCCGTGCGGCCATAGAGCTCTGTCGGCGTATAGGCGAAGGCCCTGATGCCTGAGGCGCGCAGATAAAGCGCGCCGGCCAGCGCCGCCTGGTAGCTGGCGCCGATGCCGGCAAGCCCGATCGTCTTGCCGGCAAAGGCTCGCAGATCGAGGCCATCGAGTGCCGCGGCCACTGAGCGCCTGCCGATCTCGAGACTTTCCGTCTGGCGCGTCACCGCCGGGCGATAGCCAATACGCTTCATCATTCAAACAGCTCCAATGTGGGAGGATAGCCCTGGCCGACGAGCAGCCGCCGGGCCAAGGCGACGCCGCCGAGCACCGGCGGCTCGCGCAGCAGCACGATCTGGCTCGCCGGCGACACTTCGGCCATGGCCGCGACGAATGCCTTCATCAGCATCGGCTGCTCCGAGATGACACCGCCGCCAGCCACGACCAGAGCAGGATTGGCGCCGCGTTGGATCAACAGTTCGACAAGCGCGGCAAGTCCTGCCCCGCCTTCCCTGATAACGCGGATGGCCAGAGCCGATCCTGCGATGGCCGCGTCGAACACGGCATTGGCATAGCGCCCCCAGACCGCGGCACCGCGCGTTTCGTTGAGCAGGATGCCGAGCTTGGTCTGGTCGTCAGTAACGAGTTCGTGCATCAGTGCGGCAATCAGCGGGTCGCCATCCTCGCCCCTGTCGAGGCTGTGGCGGACCGCCTTGGCGGCTTCGCGGACCAAAGCCGGCGCACTGCCCTCATCGCCGAGGATCCAGCCCCAGCCGCCGGCCGCCAGCATCTTGCCTTGGGCCGTGCGCGCCACCGCGATGGAACCTGTGCCGGCGACGACGCCGATGCCATCGCTATGGCCGGCGGCGGGCACCATCAGTTCGGCGTCATTGACCACCTGCACCGCGCCGCCGGTCCTGCTCGCCAGCAGCGCCTGGAAGCGCAGGCATTGTTCACCCGTGTCGCAGCCGTGCGCGCCGACTGCCAGCGCAACGGGCGCCACGCCACCGCACAACCCGGCGACGATGTCGGCGAGCCTCGTGGCATCGGTTTCCATCTGCCGAATACGCCAACTCTCCGTGACCAGCACCTCGTCGGCGATCGTGCGCTCGCCCAGGCATGCCATGATGCGCGTCTTGGTGCCGCCTATATCCACGCCTGCAATGATTTTCTGGGTCAAGACATCCACCGCGCATGCCGGACAAAGCGGGTTGCCGCGTCCGATCACTTAGTTAGGAAACTTTACAAACTATCTTCCCAGACGGCAACAACTATGATTTGGTGATCGTCGTAAAAAGCGCATCAAGCGCGATTGGGAGATTGCAACATGAGCAGGAGAAGGATTGGTCTGGCCCTCGCGGCCGCGTCTTTCGCATGGGGACTCACGGCAAGCGTGGCTCACGCTACCGACATCTCGTTCTGGACCTGGCGTCAGGAAGACAAGGCCGCCTACAACGAGCTTTTCACCGATTTCACCAAGGAGAATCCGGACATCCATGTGAAGTTCGAGTCGTTCCCGGACGAGAATTATCCGACCATCGTCTCCACGGCGCTGGCCGCCGGCAAGGGCGGTGACGTCATTCATACTCACGCCTATGGCTGGCTTGAGCAGTTCGTGAAAGCAGGCTATTTCGAGCCGCAGGATCTGACCACGGTTCCTTCACTCGCCAACCAGCCCGCCGATGCGCTGGTGGCCGGCACCTATCGCGCCGACAAGAAGGTCTATTCCCTGCCCTTCGCCTCGCAGACGCTCGGTCTGTTCATCAACAAGGACGTCTTCGCCAAGGCCGGACTGACCCCGCCGACCACATGGGCCGAATTCATAACCGTCAGCAAGGCTCTGAAGGACAAGGGTATCTATCCCCTGGCCAACGGCATGGGAACAAGCTGGTTCAACGAGATGTTCGTCGCCATCTTCACCAACCCGTTCCTCGGCCAGGACTTTGTCACAGATCTGACGTCGGGCAAGACCACCTTTAAGGACCCACGCTACATCGCGGCACTCGGCAAGCTGCTCGAATTGCGCAACTACATGCCTCCCGGTTTTGAAGGCATCGACTACGACACCGCTGGCCAGCTGTTCATCAGCGGCAAGGCGGCGATGCTGGCCGGCGGCAGCTTCGACATCGCCAGCTACCGGACCCAGAACCCCGCCATCAACATGGACTTCGTCGCCCCGCCAATGGCCAAGGCCGGCGGTGTGCCGCAGGTGACCAAGTTCTTTGACGGCGGTTACGCCGTTAACGCCAAGTCGGCCAACAAGGAGGCCGCGCTCAAGCTGGTCAACTGGATGGGCACCAAGGAGTTCGGTGACAAGTTCTCGGCGTTGCTCGGCAACATCTCGCCGATCAAGGGCGTGGTCATTAAGGACGAGCTGCTCGCCCACGTCGCCAAGTTGAACGAGACCGCCATGCCGCATATCAATGTCGTCTACTTTCGTTTCCAGAAGCCGACGGGATCGGAGCTGCTGCAGGGCGACATCACCAAGATGATGTCGGGTTCGATCACCCCGGACCAACTGGCCGCCGACCTGAACGACGGCCTCGCCAAATGGTACAAGCCTTTCCAGGGCAAGTGAGATGAGCAGCGGCCGGAGCCACACCACAAAAGCTTTTCCGTGGCGCCGGTCACTCTGGATCGCGTCACTGCTGACACCAGCCTTGGTGGTCATGGTGCTGTTCGTGCTGTGGCCGCTGCTCTCGGCCTTCCGGCTTGCCTTCTATGAGTTCAACGGCCTGCAGCCGACCGGATTCATCGGCTTCGAAAACTTCCGCAAGGTGCTGTTCGAACAGCCTTATAGCGGCTGGACCTACAACGCCCTGAAACACAACATCATCGCCTTCGTGGCCCTGATGGTGTTCGAGAACGGCACCGCCTTCCTGCTTGCCTACGCATTGCTGAAGGCGCTGCCCGGCCATCGCATCCACCAAGTCATCGTCTTTCTGCCTGTCGTCTTGTCGGCCGTCATCGTCGGCTTCCTGTGGAAACTGTTCCTGCATCCGCTGTTTGGTCTTGTGAACCAGACGCTGGCGCTTGTCGGCATCGGTGCCATCCCGTGGCTCGGCAATGAAAACACCGCGTTGGGCAGCATCCTGTTCGCCAATGTCTGGCACTGGCTCGGCTTCCCGACGCTGGTGTTGCTCGCCGGCATGCAGCGCATCGGCAAGGAGGTGATCGAGGCTGCCCGTCTCGATGGCGCCGGCGACTATGTGCTGATGACGCGCATCATCTGGCCGCTGATTGCGCCGAGCGTCACCATCGTCACCATCCTGACCTTCATCGGCAGCTTCAACTGGTTCGAAATCCCCTATGTCATGGCCGGCCTAACCGGGTCCCCCGGCGGCGCGACGGATGTGCTCGGCCTCTATTTCTACCGCACCGCCTTCGGCTCGACGACGACAGGCATTCAAGATTTCGGCCAGGGCAGCGCGCTGGCGGTGATGATGTTCGTCATCGTTGCCGGCGTTACCGCAATCGCGCTTCGCTATCTGCGCCGTCGCGAGATCGAACTGTGAGCGCAGCGGTCGGCACCAGGGAACCCGGCGAGCTGTTGAAGAACGGGGCCATCCAGCTGATGCTGGCGATCAATGCCCTGATCATGATCTATCCGCTGTTCGTAATGGTGATGTCATCCTTCAAGACCAATGCCGAGATCTTCTCGTCGCCCTTTGCCCTGCCGGCGCACTTTTCGCTGGCCAATGCCCAGCGTGTGTGGAGCGAAACCAATTTCGTCCGCTACCTCGCCAATTCCCTCGGCATCACCATGGCCGCCGTGGCCTTGATCCTTCTGTTCAGCACCATGGCCGCCTATGCCATCGCCCGCTACCAGTTCAGGCTGAGCGCGCTGGTGCTGATGTTCTTCCTGAGCGGCATGACCGTGCCGCTGAAACTGGCCATCATTCCATTGTTCATCCAGTTGGATTCGCTTGGCCTGGTCGACAGCTATGCCGGCCTGGTGCTGGTCTATGTTGCCATGGGCATTCCCTCCGCGGTGTTCATCATGACCGGCTTTCTCAGGACCTTGCCTCGCGAACTGGAGGAGTCGGCGCGTATGGACGGTGCCAGCGAATTTCGCATCATGCGTTCGATCATGCTGCCGCTGGCGCGCCCGGCCCTGGTTATCGTTGCGATCCAGAATGCGGTGCCGATCTGGAACGATTTCTTCTTTCCGCTGGTGCTGATCACGTCCGACGATCTCAAGACGCTGCCGCAGGGCCTCACGGTCTTCGTCGGCGAATTCACCACCGACTGGGGCGTGCTGTTCACCGGGCTGACGCTGGCGGCCCTACCGATCACCTTGCTCTATGTCGTGCTGTCGAAGCAGTTCATCTCAGGCATCACGCAAGGTGCGGTGAAATAAGGCGCGGTGAACGAAGCGCTCAAAGGACCAGGATACCTTCAAATGGCGAACCAGAACAAGATCATCATCACCTGCGCGGTCACCGGCTCGATCCATACCACGTCAATGTCGCCGCATCTGCCGGTGAGCGCGCAAGAGATCGCCGACGCCGCGATCGGGGCGGCCGAGGCTGGTGCAGCCATCGTACACCTGCATGCGCGCAATCCCGCCGACGGCCGGCCCGACCAGTCGACCGAGGCCTTTGCGCCTTTCTTGAAGGTGATCAAGCAGCGCTCCAATTGCGTCATCAACATCACCACCGGCGGCGCCGCGACGATGAGCGTCGAGGAGCGGGTCAAGCCGGCCGCGACCTTCGCGCCGGAAGTCGCCTCGCTGAATATGGGCTCCATGAATTTTGGTCTCTATCCGATGCTGGAGCGCTTCAAGACCTTCGAGCATGATTGGGAGCGCCCTTATCTCGAAGGCTCTCGCGACCGCATCTTCCGCAACACCTTTGGTGACATCGAACACATCCTGCGCACCTGCGCGGAAAGCGGCACTCGTTTTGAAATCGAGTGTTACGACATCGGCCATCTCTATACGCTTGCCCACTTCGTCGAGCGCGGCCTGGTCAAGGCACCGTTCTTCGTCCAGAGCGTGTTCGGCATACTGGGCGGCATCGGCAGCCATCCGGAGGACGTCGCGCATATGAAGCGCACCGCCGACCGCCTGTTCGGCAATGACTATCATTGGTCCGTGCTGGGCGCCGGCCGCAGCCAGTTGCCGATCGCCACGCAGGCCATAGCGCTGGGTGGTAATGTGCGCGTTGGGCTGGAGGACTCGCTGTGGATCGGCAAGGGCCAGCTGGCAAAATCCAACGCCGAGCAAGTGAACAAGGTGCGCCAGATCATCGAGGGGCTCGGCGCCTCCATCGCCACCCCCGACGAGGCGCGGCGGATCCTGCAGCTCAAAGGCGGCGACAAGGTCTCTTTCTAAGGTAAAACACCAATGAGCGCGGTCACCGATCTCCGTTAGCTCGGCCGATTCATTAAGCTGCCGGCTGCAGGGCCGCCCTCAGCAGCATGCCAAAGAGGTCGCGCGGCTCGTCGGGGTCGGCCAGCAGATCGAGCTCCTCATAGAGGCCGGTCGCCTGCAGTTGATCGCGAACATATCGCAGTGCCGAGAAATCCTCGATCGCAAAGCCGACGGAATCGAAGAGCGTGATCTGCTTGGCGTCTCGCCGACCTTGCGCCTTGGCAGCGATCACTTGCCAGAGTTCGGTGACGGGATGGGTGGAATCCAGTTGCTGGATTTCGCCCTCGATGCGGGTTTGTGGCGGAAACTCGACGAAAATGTCAGAGCGCAGCAGGATGTCCTTGTGCAGTTCAGTCTTGCCGGGGCAATCGCCACCCACGGCATTGATGTGGACGCCGGCCCCGACCATGTTATCTGTGAGAATGGTGGCGTTCTGCTTGTCGGCGGTAACGGTCGTGATAGTCCCGGCACCTTCAACCGCCTCCTGTGCACTCCCACAGATGGTGAGGTCGAAGCCCATCCCGGCCAGGTTCTTCGCACATTTCAGCGAGGCGGACCGGTCGAGGTCATAGAGCCTGAGCCGATCGATGCCGGTCAGCGCCTTAAAGGCGATCGCCTGGAATTCAGATTGGGCCCCATTGCCGATGATGGCCATGGTGCGCGCGCCGCTCGGCGCCAGATACTTCGCGGCGACCGCGGACGTGGCAGCGGTGCGAAGCGCGGTCAGGATGGTCATCTCGGTGAGCAGCATCGGGTAGCCGTTGCCGACATCGGCGAGCACGCCGAAGGCCGTCACCGTCTGCAGGCCCTGGCGCATGTTCTTCGGATGGCCGTTGACATATTTGAAGCCGTAGAGGCGCCCATCGCTTGTCGGCATCAGCTCGATGACGCCGTCATGGCTATGCGAGGCGATGCGAGGCGTCTTGTCGAACAGTTCCCAGCGACGGAAATCTTCCTCGATATAGCTGGCGAGCTCGGTCAGGAAGCGCTCGACACCGATGGCGATCACCAGCTTCATCATGCGGTCGACACTGACGAAGGGGACGACGTTCAGCTTCATCGTGTTCATGATTAAAAGCTCCCGGAATGGCTGCGGGTGGGGCGGTCCATGATGCGGCGGCCCATCAGGCTGGCCGTCAGGTCGACCAGCAGCGTCGCGGTGCGGCCACGCTCGTCCAGAAAGGGATTGAGCTCGACAAGGTCCAGGCTTGAGACGAGGCCGCTATCGGACAGCATCTCCATTATCAGATGTGCCTCGCGGAAAGTCGCGCCGCCAGGAACGGTGGTGCCGACTGCCGGAGCGATCGACGGGTCGAGGAAGTCGACATCAAGGCTGACATGCAGCAGGCCGTCTTCCGCCGACACGCGCGCCAGGAAAGCGCGCAGCAGCGGAGCGATGCCATGCTCGTCGATGGCGCGCATGTCGTGCACGGTTACTCCGGCCTCATTGAGCGCCGTTCGCTCAGCCGGGTCGACACTGCGCAGGCCCATGGTGCAGATACGCTTGGGATCGACCGCTGCCGGCAGCTCCGGAAAATAGCCCCCAAAGCCGGGCTGACCACTGGCGTAAGCAAGCGGAACACCATGCAGATTGCCGCTGGCGGTGGTGTCGAGCGTGTGGAAGTCTGGATGCGCGTCGAGCCACAATACGAACAGCGGACGTCCGGTTTCGGCGGCGCGGCGCGCGAGGCCCGCGATGGTCCCGGCCGAGATCGAATGATCGCCACCCAGAAAGATCGGCATGGCGTCCTCGCTTGCGGCATAGGCGGCTTCGGCGATGGCAGATGTCCAGGCCGATATTTCGGGCAGGGCCTTCAGCGCCAGATTGCCATGCACGACGCGCCTTGCCGGAAGCGGCTGGACGGCGCTCAGGTCCTCGACGATATGGCCAAGGCCGGCCAGCACCTCGGCCAGCCCGGCGGTCCTGAGCGCGCTCGGCCCCATCTCGCATCCCATCCTGCCAGCGCCATCTTGCACTGGCGCCCCGACGATTTTGCAACGCATTGTTTTCCCGACGACCAAGTTTCGAATGGCCGGGATGAGATCACGGTGAGCCGGCGATATGAAGCAGGTGAATTGGCAATCCGGAAAGTATGGCTTATCACAATGGCAGCGAAATTGATCAAAATGGCACCTCAATGGACGCGCTCGACGAACGCCTTGTGACCCTGCTTCGGCATGACGCCAGGCGCAGCGTGTCTGATCTTGCGGTCGATCTCGGCGTCTCGCGCGCCACGGTCAGGGCGCGCATGGAGCGGCTGGAACGATCCGGCGACATCATCGGCTACACGGTGGTGCTGCGCGCGGACGCCGTCGATCAACGCATTCGGGGCATCATGCTCATTGAAATTAAGGGTCATGCCGCCGACCGCGTCGTCAGGGCACTGGGTGGGTTTCCCGAAGTGTCGACTATCCATACCACTAACGGCCGCTGGGATTTGGTTGTCGAACTTGGAACCGCCTCGCTGACTGATTTCGATGCGGTACTGCGCCGCATCCGCCTGATTGGCGGCATAACCGGGAGCGAAACCAGCCTTCTGCTAGCTACGCCGCGCACGACGCGAGCACGCCTCACATAGTACCGGCGCTCGGGATCGTCCTTGTTCTCGCACTACATTTGTCGAGCGGGTAAATCGGCCGCGGCACGTTCCTGAACGGCAGTTTGGCGTAGTCCATCGTCGACAGGGCCCCGCAAGCGCAGACAATGATCTCTCCAGCGATCGATTCAAAGTCCGCGCGGAAATGCTGTTGGGATTTCACAACGATTACGTCGTGTGCCGTCGGCTCTATGCCAAAGGCTCGGAACTGCTCCTGATCCAGCAACTGCGAGCGCTCAGTGACGACGAGCACCTTCACTCCACCGACTGAGATGACGGCCGTGAGACCAAAACTGAATAGGAGCCCGCCCAACTGCGGCCCGGTGCCTACAAGCTTTCCGTCGCTTAGACGCAAAAGCTTAGCCTCAACCTGCGATGGTGGTCCGCCAAAGCGCGGGTCCATCTTCCTTTCATGCTCCCTTGCGCACCAAAAGAGTCTTGGGTCTGATGGAACCTGAATTGCCTTGTGCAGCAACTCGGCGGCATGGCGAGCGGTTTCGCGAATATCGACATGTGGATAAGTTTTGAAAGGAATCAGGACGTCCGCGTTTTCACACATGGTGGCCGTGACGTTGGCATGCGGGTCCAGCGTGACGGCGATCGGTATGCGGCGCTTCAGCACTCGACGTAAACGCTCAAGCACTTCACCTTCGCCATCTGAAGAAAAATCGGTCACCATAGCGCCATGCAAGCCAAGCAAAATGCCATCAAGCTTGTCGCCCAAAGCCGCCGCTTTAGCCAGTATCTCATGGGTGATGCGGTCAAACGCGTCACGCGTTACCGGACCAGCAGGTTCGGCATCGGCACTGATTGCATGCACCAGATCCCACTGGTATTTGCGCGCAACATCCAGAAATCCGGCCAGTTCGGTATTGGCATCGCCGCGAGCCGAAATGGCGTCATCGCCTTCCAGGATGCGGCTGCTCCGAAAAGCTTCATAGTCCGCCTTGATCACGTTGAAAGTGTTCGTTTCGTGAGTGAATTCGGCCGTCAAAACACAAGGCGCCATTTGCTCTTCCTCTTAGAAGCTCAAACTCCGGTAGTATTCGGGAGTAAGTCTCCTTCTGGGCCAATTCACGTTGCGAGGTCCGCGCCGACGAGCAGATCTTCAATCGCCGAACTCCTGAACGTGTCGGTCTTTACCGTCCCGTCGATGTTCATCAATACAGCGACTGCATGGCCATGGTCCTTCGTCAGGATAACCATGTTGGAAGCACCGAAATCGAATGCCCCCTTTTCAAACCTGTAGGGTCTCGAAATCACGTCCGTCGCAAATTGCTTCAGATACTGATCACCGATCCGGCTACGCAACGACAAGGGACTAAAGTCGTGTCGACCGGCTGCCTGACGAAATCGCGGTCCCTCCACAGCCTAAGCGGCCGGGGTTCCTGGAGGCCTTTCGAACTTTCTGGGTCGCGCCTCAGCCCGAATTGCGGTTGCTGATGGACAAAGTCGGACACTAGATTCGATTTTTGGATAGTTTGGAAGGCATCGACTTCTGGCAGTAAGCGCCCTATAGGGCCAGCCTAGATGGCACGAACCTGCAGGCCCTAATCGAACATTGCGATCACGGACGTGGCTAGAGTAGCGAATTCTCGAAGCACTGCAGCGGCGGACTTGCGTGGAACAAATTCTTGCTCATTCATCACGACGAATGCAGTGAACGCAATGGGTGGTTCGATTCCTCCGGCCGGTATATGGCCGACCACGACACGCTCTCCGATCTCAAGATAGCCCGGCATAGCTACCGAGCGATATTCTGAAAAGGGGCTGCCAACCCCAACTGTCAATGTAGACGGCTGAGGAACTACCGAAAGCAGGCGGTGATGCTTCCGTCTGATATCAAGTTTATGAAGTGCCCACAACGTAGGGTTACCACTAGCGAACGGTTTGATGGACTCGATGCGGAGACGATAAGCTTGCGGAAGGGACTCTACGAATTTGGCCCCTGTGTAGTCGCCAGATTGAAATTTGGCTTCGGTTTCCGCAACCGGAAAACAGACATCCTTTTCGCGACAGGAACAACCGCGCTCGAATATAGCGAAAGCCAGAGTATCGAGCGCACTGCGAATGGAATTAACATAGGCGCCGACCTCAGCATTAAATTTAAGGGGAAAAAGCTCTTTCCCCGTAGCGACCACTAAATCGACCTCAGCAGGTGCAGACTGCCTCTCGACCGCTATTTCGAAGTTCCTGTTTCCCCAATCAAACAACTTTCGTTCGAGCGCAGGAACGTTCGACACAACCCAATCGACAGCCGCTTGAGCGTTCAGTAAATCTGCTCTCATTGGGGGCTGCTCTTCGCGGCAAGAGATTTCGAGCGTGTCATGCTAGATCGAGCGTTCCATTCGACTGAGCCGTTATGGCGGCCAGCCAAAATTTGTACGAAGTCGATCTAGTCTCCTCTAAATGCTCTATGGGCCAATCATTTCGAGCTGACGTTATCAATGTCAACTGGCCCGCCATTTCGCAGCACCCTAGCACCAGTTTTTCGACATCCGAAAAGGTTACCTTCGCCTTCTCGGCATCGGGCCAGGACACATGCGCAATGCCAGAGTTCCGGAAGGACTGTATCTTCTGAAAACCGGCAAAGTCCACACTCCGATAGGTTTCTAGGAATTTCGTTATGCCGCTCTGACAAATGGGCATAGCGCCACATAAGGTGCTTTTCGGTTCGCTCTCGGCGTAGAGACGCGCCGTCAACTGCAAAGAATCTGGCACCCGCAGAAACTGATAGGCCGACTGTAGCGACACCTTGGAGCCCCGGTCATCAAGGCGAAATGACCTGATCAGCGCCATCAAAATCATTTGCTGCCGGACTTCACTGGCGTAATGCGCGACAGGTCCGTCCTTGTCCCGAGCCATTTTTATGGCTTCATTTATCCCCTCATAGAGGCCGAACGCTCGGGCTGCCATCTCTGCCCACGCATTGAGTTCCGGCGCCATTCGGACAACTTCGTCTATCGACGGAAGATATGGGCTCGGCTTTGGCATCATGTCCTTCAATTACTGGTGGCGGTGGGTTGTCACAACCGCAGAGGCTGACAGTGCAAAATTGCACTTTCATGAATTTTCACCCCGGAACAGGCACCAGCCGGAATGGACAGACTGAAGATCGCTCGGTCCAATAGTTCTGGACCGACAAAATCATGCAGCGGTTGCGGCGTGATCTCGGACCCACCCTTAAGTGGCCAATGTTGCTGAACTACCGCCAGTTGGGCCAGGGCCCGCCGCGCTCTTGAGAGCAAAACTTTTGGCCTTCGGTGCGATTCGAGCAAGAGCTCACCCTCAGGCTGACCGAACAGGCTTTCGATGAGCCCATCCTTTGGCATCTTGAAATCTGGATAATGCTGCGCCGCTCCTTTAAGTGCCCATTTCTGAAGTTTGATCCCATGGCTGCGGTCGTGTGCCGTTCCACTCTTATTGACGGCGGCAACCTTATTTCCGTTCACCGCAAAATGGAGATGATCTTCGGTGTTTGGCACATGCGCCTTATGATGGATTATCGATCGCCCCTTTCCAAGGTCTACAAAGGGTACTGCCTCGGTTAGTAGCATCAGGATCGTATCCTTCGCAGTTTGGTCATCCGACGCAAAGTGATAGAAGACGTCCACTTCCTTCATTTCGGTTTGAAGACCGTCTGCGTCCTTCAAGAATTGCTTAAAGCCTTTCATCTACGCGCCTTTATTTGGAGATCCTGGTTCTACTAGTCCGATTTCGGCAAGTCGTGCAATGGCAAGCACGCGTCTCCTTCGCGCAAATGCTGCCGCCGACAATGGCGAAGCGGGCGATCCTGTTGCGGAGGCCTGTCGATGGCATCCAGCTATGTTGGCCCGCAGCCGTCGAAAACTGGGTGCCGTTGAGCAGCGCCAGACCTTCCTTGGCGCCCAACGTCACGGGCTCCAGTCCATGCGAGACGAACGCGACCTTGGCTGGAAAACAGCCATGCGGCGGCTTATCGGTTCGGGGCCGCGTCGGCCGACTTACTATAGCGACGGCTCGTTGAGATGCGTTAAAATTTGACCAGACCGCACGGGATCGATCCTGTCTGCCTCAGCGAGTGCCCAACGTTGCCATGCTTCCAGTGCCGAGGCATCGATATCAGCCGAACCATCATCGATCGCGCGACGGACGCGCTCAACAAGCGCGCGAATGTCTTCGGCTTAACGTAGAAGTTCGCCGCTGTTGCGCAGATTTTGCAGGCGCTTTTGGTTGAGTTGGACTAGCCATTCCTGGCGCTGCTTCTCCTTTTCAACCTGCTCCCGCTCCGCACGCTCCTCGGCTTCCCGCAGGCTAAGGCGAAACTTTTTCTCACCCGCCACGATGATCGCGGCCGCGATCTCGGCGATCTTTGACTCAAGCTTGGCGTCACCGTCGTCCTGCCAAGAAACCGTATTCCTGCGGTCGAACCCCGGATCGATCCGCAGCGCAAGTGGGGTTGATGCTGGCAGGTCTGGCGCCGGCCGCAGATACCCGTACTGACGCACTGTGCGGTGGCTACCGACTATTCCTATATCCAATCCAAGATAGGTGTCTCCGATGCTTGCTCGCGCATGAATTTCTCCGTCGCGCTCGTAGGCACCACCGTAATGGCCGCGCTTGCTGAGCGCCAAAAACACCGCATTGAAGATTCTCAGCCGCCGCTTGCCTAGTGGATTGTCGAACTTGGGTTCGTCAAAGGTCCACTCGCGTTCTGTATTTTTATCGTGGCGACGCTGCTCCTGCTTGAGCAGTTGAACGAGCCCCTTGTGGGGCCTGTCCAACGTCTGCGGGACAGAAACTTTGCCAATCGCCTTCAACTCTTGTGCGCGGAGTTCGTCGAGGTCTTCTGGAACCATAGCGGATGCAAATGGCCCATTGAATACAAGAGGGGCTGCAATCGACAGCACCCTTTTGAAGCGGGCGTCGACACTGGCTCGGCCCAATTCACCAGGGCGCCGCGGTGGCGCCTTGGGTATTGCTGGCACCCTCTTTCCGGCACGGATCTTGTTCTAATAGCCTTGCGGCGGCGAGGCTACTCCGCATCGCGTCAGCAGCTTCTTCAGCCCGACGTCGGACAGTTCGAGTTTCGCCGCCAAGTCCCGCATCGGCGCGGACCAGGCGAACGCAATCAGATCGTCAGGCAACACAAGAATGTCTCTTTGCCACATGTCGGCTTACCTCCACTTGTCCAGCCGGGCTGCTTTTGGCACGGCTTCGCAGTGTCGATATGACAGGCGGCCACAGCCATCTAAGGTCAAATCTAGCAGGTACAACGTGCGCTCGATCGTGCCAGGGAAGCGCCCAAATCATCAAGCGGCTGCAGATCGGCTGCAACTGAAGCAGAACTCTCGGTGAGCATCGACGGGGGCTCTGGAAGCTATCTGCTTCCTTTCGTAGTTCCTCGCGCAATAGGGGGCAGCCGGACCTTGACGCGTGGCAGAGCGAGGTTTGGTGCTATTGAGGGTGGGCGCGAAAACCGACCGAAGACCGATTGCCGCCCGTAATCGGCAAGCGACGCCAGCGCCTGGTGAGTTGGCCTCAAACGGCGCTACGGCTGCTAAAAAG
>NZ_VFVB01000017.1:0-52446 GCF_006658535.1 Mesorhizobium sp. B2-4-13
GTGGGGAAGGGGTGAGGGGGCAGGAATTGGTTTGAGGCAGTGCCGGTGGTCGAGGTTCGTCCGCGTCGCTGTGATGGTTCTCGGCCAGATCGTCCAAATGGGCATCCGCGACCAAGTATTTACCCTACACCAGACGCCTGATCGAAGCTGTGGTCGGGCGCTGGCTCGTGTGGGTCGAAGATGTCATCCCAACCCCAGCCGCTCAAACTCCAGACGCAGTGGCGTCGACCCCGACACATGCCACCTCGATAGCGCCGCTGCTATTTTCAATGATGCCGCTGGCTGTTGCAGCGAGTATCGAAATCAATTTTTCAAAACCGTGCCGTTCATTCGTTTGCGGGTCGATCCAAATTCGCGACGTGTGATTGGTGACAATAAGAATCCCATGGCGGCGCGTTATAGGCTTGAGGTAGTCCTCGGCGAGTTGAGTACGCAGGGCGTGATCGAGTTGACGCATTGTCCAGCCCATACCGCCATGTTTGACCTCTATAGCGACTTCGCATTGGGCCGATGTCGACGCGATGACGATATCCGGTCGATCACTCAGGGCAACTTCCGCTTCCCGATAAGCATGAAACTGCCCCTTCGCCCGTAGGATCAACTGTTCAGTTAGCCAGTTGCGTGCCTCGTCTTCGTCCTTCGCCCGCTCTAGCAAGGGCCGTGAACTGACGTCCCCTTTTTTCAATTGGAAGCTGATATCACCGAGAACCGACATCACAACGTGCATCAGATCAGCACCTGTCTTGATCGGAGCCGTGTGTGTTCGTTCAAATTGCCGGACTTCAACGGTGTTCCAAGCGGGCGGCTCGCAGTCTTTCTCCGCCTTTGCATGTGCCAATTCACGAAATCGCTCGGCATGATCCGTAAAAGCCGGGTCCTGTTCAGGAAGTCGTCGCACGCACCAAAATGCATCAGGCCCGGGACGGTCCAACAATTTTGACAGGATCGTGTTGCGGGCGCTCTCAGCATTAAAGCGCACATCCGGCGAGAATGATCCAACATGATAGACGTCATCCTTCGGCCGGATATGTCGATAGGAAAATCTCAACAGCCGCGCGAGCATGGCAACGCTGGCGCGGTCCAGTGCCGACACCACTAATCCCCGATGATGGCCATCAAACAGGGCTGCGAGCACCCGGGCGACACGTGTTTGGCCAGAGGCAGGTTCGTCCGACCCGATCCATTCGTCGAGGTGGCCGGCGGCCCAGTCCGGATCGATGACGAACAAGAGACCAAGATTAGCGGTCGCAAAGTCTTCCTTCGCAGCGGAGACGCTTAGGGCGAACCTGGCATTAATTGACTTCAGCAAGCTTAGGCGCAATCGCTCGTCCAGAGCAAACTTGCGAAGGATGACGATCATCCTCTCGATGGTTTCCACGCGACCAGCCTCGTGTCGCGCGATGGTTTTAAGTATCAACGTTTGGAGCGGCTGGAAGACCAGCGCCTCGGCCGATCCATAGTGATAGAGGAAGTCGGTCCTGCCCAGTTCGGCTGAGCGCCATTCGCGGCCAAGTTCACGCGCAACGGCAGATAACGCCGCCTTTGGATGAGCGAGGAGGAGATTGTCAAGCCACTCCGGATATCCTTGTTCGGTAAAGCACGCATGCCGGGCAATGCGTTCGGCATCCCCGGTGGTGAGCGCCAAAGGCCAATCGGGTTCCTCTCGCGCGGCAATCCCAATACCGGCGAAGGCCAAAGTATGCGTCCATTGATGCGTAACGGCGCCTCCGGCCTCGCGCTGGGGGCGCTTCGGTTCAATGGAGCGCCAGAGCGTCATCATCCCATCGCGATATGCTTCCGCGACCGGGCGACCAAATCCCTCCTCCAAAAGGCGCCACTCGCGTGGGGCGTCATGATCGGCAAGACCGGTCTTCCGTTGCAGCCAATGGGTAAGGTGTTTGAGCCGGTGTATGCCGGCCTGCCACGACACCAGATTCGCCGGCGCCGAGAGTTGGCCCGGATCGGCACGCAAGGAGTCCGCAAACTTCACCCAGGAAGCTTTGGCGCCCTCTTGCTGCTCGCTCCGCTCCCGTTTGTAAGATTCGCGCTCCGCTCGATACTTCCTGTCCTCCTCACGTTCCACCAGCGGCGCATTGTAAGCAGCCAGGTCCTCTGCAAGCGCAGGTGCGGTCGCTGCGATCGTTTGTAGGCGTTCTTGTTCTATCGTTTCCCGCCCCGTGCTTTTGATCAGTGGGACGATGAGACTCAACGCGACGCGCCGGTCATCGATTTCAGGCAGCATGAGGGCGTCATCAAACAGCCATTCAAGGTCCTGTTCCGACGCCCCCCATAATTTGTTGCCCGATCCAAAATAGATCCGCCAGTGCCGGTCAACCGGACGCTCAGCCGGCAAGGAGCGGGTGTCAGCAACATCGGCCCACAACAGGGCGCGGTTGAGTCTCGGATTCGCTTGTACCAATTCACGGAGGGGCGGCTCGTCCGTTTCGACGGAATAGCTGCGGTCAGCCCGCTCAATCGCCATCAGCAATCGGACGAGAGCCTGGCTGGGCGCCTTGTCGCCAAGTACTTTGATTTCGGCTGCAGCGATCGGCCGAAGGTGATCGGCAAGGTAGCCATGCTTCACCGATACCCGACTATAGGACTCGACAAGTGGCGGCATCAGGCAGAGATCGCCAATCCTCTCCACGATTTTGGCTCGATCCTGTGGCGTTGTTGCTAATTGGTAGAGCCCAGCGATAGCACGAGCGAACCCTTCGCCCGTATCTGAGTGCGGCGGTTTTGCTTCAACGACGAGCCGCAGCAAGTCATCCGTTGTGAGAAAATTCGGATAAAGCGCTTGCGCAATCCCAGCTGCCATGTAGGCGCTGAGCGCGCCAGGATGGGCCAACGCTTCACGGGCGGCCTGTCGGCACCCTGCGTGATCGCCGCTCGCCTTCATCGCCTCAATGGCAGCGATACGGCGATGATTTCTTGATCCCTCGGCGCTCGCAGCTTCACGCAACAGCACTTCACAACCGGGAATTGCCCCATCGCTTATCAAGCGTAGCAGGATAAAGCGAAAGTCGTCGTGGCTGTTTACCTCCCAAGCCTTGATGATGTCGGTGGCTAAGCGGGCGTCGGCGAACATGGCAAAGTTTCGGGAGTCCAAACTGGTGTCCGGAATCTCGCCTTCCGCATGCAGCTTCGCAAGCGCCGCCAAGATTTGGCGGCGGGAGTCGATGGTGAGTGAGCGCGGATCGCCATGCTTCATCAGCACAATAGGCTCGCGGCGGATGATCTCATCGCCGAAGTCGGCATGCCACAACGCTAGCCAAGCAGCGGCTGGCCGCAGCGATGGCACAAGCGTCTCAACGCCATAACGTTCGACAAAAATCAGGTTCCACACTTCAGCGCGCGGACATCCATCTTCCAGCAGACGATCCAGCCATCGTGCGGCGAGATATTCCTGTGTCCCTCGATGGTGGAATCGTATCCTGCCGAAGGTTGAAGGCGCAAAAATCCCTCGCCGCAGCAGCGCGTTACGCTCCGCATCGCTCCATTTATCGAGCATGCGCGCCGGCTCGATGGCGGCCGCCATTAGGCTAGGATCGGTTTCCCCGCCCGGCGCGCGCAAGGTGAAGGATTTGCCGAGGGTTAACGCTGCGGCCAGACTTTCGGCACCCTGTCGAGCCTTGGCTGGAGCCAGCACATCGTTGTCTGTACGGTGAGGATCGTGCTCTGTCAGCTTCCTTTCAATCCCATAATCGACCATCGCTGCTAGGCTGCCGAACGCTTTGTGTGTGTCCCAATAAGAGGCGAGATCGAGCACGTCGCCGGGGCGCTGCCGGAAAGCATCCAGCCCAGCTTTTACTATAGCAACGGCGAATGTCTCGGAATCAGCAACGCCTGCTGCAGACGCGAGCAAGGCCGACTGTTTTGAGTCAAGAGGCACGATCTGCACGACCAGCAGTTCATACGGCGCTTTTACGGGCTTTTCTGTTTGTTCAGTTGTTTTGCGTTCGTCGAAAAGCGGATTCAGAAGTTTGGCTTCGTTGTCCCTGTCGGCCGCAGTTTCTGCCCTCCGATGGGCCGGAAGCCATTCTCGGATCGCACGGCGGTCATCATTGTTCCGCCAATCAGTCACGCGGCACGAGATGAAGATATTGGCACGTTCAAGAGCCGGACCGCTTTCCCGGGCAAACCGCTTGAGGGCGCTTTCGAAGCTCTTCCGATTGAGCCGTGCTTCGTCGATTGAATCGAGAAAGAACCAGCCTTCGGTAGAGCCAGTCCGCCATGCCTCGTATTTTTGCGCCTCGTCCCAGCCGAGGGCGGCTTCAAAACCCTGATCGGCGAGTTCCTCAATACGCAGGTAAAATGACGGCTTACCTTGGGTCGATAACTGCCGTGCCTGATTTCGGAACTCCTCGGATTTGCCGCTGGCGGCTTCCGCGAGAATAACGACGCGGCGCAGTTGCAGCAGACCCGACCAATCCATCCAGCCGGATAGCCGCGCGCCCCAATGCGCCCCGTAGTCAGCATTGAGTTCCTGATCTTTGCTGATCGGCGCAAACCAACGATGAAGCTCGACAAAATCCATGGATACCCAAGTAACCGCCTGACGAATCGAAGCGTTACTCTAGACAAACTGTCGGCTCCCCTCACGCAGCTTTTATGTTTTGCCACCGTTTCAATCATTGGGGCCTGCGCGTCCGCTCGTCCGCCCTCGCTTACGATGCATCGGCCTTATGAAATCAAACAATCGATCGAAACCGCTGGGGCTTTTCGGGCAGCTCCGGTTCAGCTTCCCAGCCTATAACACCCCCGCTCCACCGCCAGCCTCTTCACCAACGCCAGCACCCCATCGATCGCCGGCGTCGGCTTGCCCGTCAGTCGCCCAAGCTCCTGCACGGCGCCTACCAGCGCGTCGATCTCCATGGGCCTGCCGCGTTCCAGGTCCTGCAACATCGAGGTCTTGTGCTCGCCGACGTCGCCGGCGCCCTTGATGCGGCGGTCGACGTCTATGGGGAAGCGCACGCCGAGGCTTTCGCCGATCGCTTGCGCTTCCAGCATCATGGCGCGGGCGAGCATGCGGGTGCCCTCGTCGGCGACGATCGCGGCAAGCGTCGAGCCGGTCAGCGCCGAGATCGGGTTGAAGGAGAGATTGCCCCACAGTTTTATCCAGATCTCTGCGCGTATGTCGTCGCGCACCGGCGCCTGCAGCCCGGCCTTGACCATCTCCCCGGCCAGGAGCGTGACCCGTTCGCTCTTCTCGCCCGAGGGTTCGCCGAGCGAGAAGCGTTTTCCTTCGACATGGCGGATCAGGCCGGGCGCATCGACCTCGACGGCGGGGTAGACCACCGAACCGATGACACGCCGCGGGCCGAGCCGGTCCCAGATCGTGCCGCCGGGGTCGACCTGCTGCAGTCTGGTGCCTTCGAGCGCGCCGCCGTTTTTGTGGAAATACCACCAGGGAACGCCGTTCTGCATGGTGACGACCGCTGTGTGGTCCCCAAGCAGCGGGGCAATCTGGTCGAGCGCGGGCGCGACGGAATGCGCCTTCAGCGCCAGCACGACGTAGTCCTGCGTGCCGAGCTCTTCCGCCTTGGCGGCGGCCTTGACGGGGGCGGTCGTTTCCCGCCCGTCCTCCATCAGGCGCAGGCCATTGGCCTTGATCGCGTCGAGATGCGCGCCGCGGGCGACGATCGACAGCTCGGTGCGGCCGGCGATGGCCAGCTTGGCCGCGACATAGCCGCCGATGGCGCCGGCGCCGAAAATGGTGATCTTCATGATCAGAGCCCGAGCTTGGCGGCGAGCCCGATGCGCTGCAGCTTGCCGGTCGCCCCCTTGGGGATCTCCTCCAGGATCAGCACCTTGCGCGGCACCTTGAAGTCGGCGAGCCGCATCGCGGCGTGGGCGCGGATATCGCCCTCGCTGGCGCTCATGCCTTCGCGCAGCACCACGGCCGCCGCCACCTCCTCGCCGAGCTTGTCATGCGGCATGGCGAAGGTGACGACCTGCGCCACCGCCGGATGGTCCATCAGCACATTGTCGACTTCGAGCGGCGAGATCTTCTCGCCGCCGCGGTTGATGATCTCCTTCAGCCGGCCGGTTACCCTGAGGTAGCCGTCATCGTCGAGCACGCCCTGGTCGCCGGTGTGGAACCAGCCATGCGCGAAGGCCGTGGCGTTGGCGTCCGGGTTCTTCTCGTAGCCTGAGGTGACATTGGGGCCGCGAATGACGATCTCGCCCGTTTCGCCGGCCTGCATCAGCCGGCCGTCCGGCGCCATCACGGCGACTTCGGGTCCGCCGGCGGCACCGACGCTGCCCGGCTTGCGCAGGCCGGGCGGCAGCCGGTTCGACGCCATCTGGTGCGCGGCCTCGGTCATCCCATAGGCTTCGATGACCGGGCAGCCGAAAGTCGCCTCGAGCTCGGCCATCACCTGCGCCGGCAGCGAGGCCGAGGACGAGCGGATGAAACGCAGGCGCGCCGCCGCCAATGCTTCCGGGTTACGCGCCGCGCGCGCCAGGATCGCCTGGTGCATGGTCGGCACGGCCGTGTACCAGCTCGGCTTCGCGTCACTCAGCCACTGGAAGAAGCGCAGCGCGTTGAAGCCTGGCGTGCAGTAGATGCTGCCGCCCGATGCCAGCGACGACAGCACCGCCGCGATCAGCCCATGGATATGGAACAGCGGCATGATGTTGAGGCAGCGATCGCTAGCCGTCAGGCCGAGCGTCGCGCCGATATGGCGGGCGGAGGCCGCGACATTGGCATGGCTGAGCGGCACCAGCTTGGGGCGTGACGTCGTGCCGGAGGTGTGCAGCAGAAGCGCGATGTCGCCGTCCCCGGCCTTGGCGGGCGCCGCTTGCGGTCCGACCGCCGCGCCTTCGATGGTGAAGCTGCCGGCCGGCGCGTCTGGCGGCACGACAAGCCGCAGCACGCCAATGCCGAGGCGCTCGGCCACAGTCACGGCGGGGCCAGTCTCGTTCTCGGCGACCAGGATCGCCTTGGCGCCGATGTCGGTCAGGTAGAAATCGAGCTCGTCCGCCCGGTAGGCGGGGTTGAGCGGCGCCGTCGGGGCTGTGGCGGCGACAGCGATGAAAGCCGTCGCCATCTCCGGCCCGTTGGGCAGCACGATCGCCACCCGGTCGCCTCGGCCGATGCCGCGTGCATGGAGCTGCGTGGCGGTGGTGGCGATCAGCGCGCGCAGCCTGCCATGGGTCAGCGTCGGCCTGTCGGGCGCCAGGATCGCCGGCGCGTCGTCGGCGCCGGCGACGAGGCGGTGGGAAAGGTCAGTGTGGATTTGGGTCATGGTCACCAGCTATGTTTCAAGACTATGGCTTGCGAAAGTCCATCTGATGTCAGCGCCGCCCCTCATTGCCCTGCCGGGCATTTCTCCCCGTATAGGGACGGGGAGAAAGGGGCAGTTTCGGTCTCGGCGCCTGTTCAGCGTGGGCGATTGGCGAAACCGTCGATGACAGTGTCCCCTCTCCCCGTCACTATACGGGGAGAGGATGCCGGCAGGCAGGTGAGGGGCAGCGCCAGCGCCCGGTAGTTCCTCAATACCCCAGCGCCATCCCGTCCTTGCGCGGATCGGATGCCCCCGTCAGCGTTCCCTTTTCCCAGTCGATCAGCACCGCCTGGCCGCCGCCGAGCGGATGGTGCGGCTCGGTGATGGCGTGGCCGCGCCGCCGCAGGCCTTCGACCGCCTCGGCGGGCACGTTGCGCTCCGCCTCCACCATACCGTCATTGTAGAACACGCGCGGCGCGTCGAGCGCTTGCTGCGGGTCCATGCCGAAATCGATCATGTTGGTCAGAAGATGGACATGGCCGAAGGGCTGGTAGCCGCCGCCCATGACGCCGAACGGCATCACCACGCGGCCGTTTTTGGTCGCCATGCCGGGCATGATCGTGTGCATCGGCCGCTTGCTGGGCGCGATGGCGTTGGGGTGGGCCGGATCGAGGCGGAAGCTCGAGCCGCGGTTCTGCAGCACGACGCCGGTCTTGGGACCGACGACGCCGCTGCCGAACGAATAATAGGTCGAGTTGATGAAAGAGACCGCGTTGCGGTCGCGGTCGACGATCGAGATATAGACCGTGTCGCTGCCCGGCAGCTGCACGTCGGGCAAATGGGTCATGGCGCGCTCGCGGTCGATCTCGGCGCGCAGCCGGTCGGCATAGGCGGCCGAGAGAAGCTGCCTCACCGGCACCGGGACATGGTCCTGGTCGCCGACGAAACGGTCGCGGTCGCGATAGGCCAGCCGCCCGGCCTCGATCTCCAGGTGCAGGCGCTCGGCGCCGTTGGGGTCGAGCCCACCGAGCTTGAAGCCCGACAGCACGTTCAGCATCAAAAGCGCCGTCAGCCCCTGGTTGTTCGGCGGCATCTGGTGGATCTCGTGGCCGCCATAGCTGACGCTCACCGGCGCCACATAGTCGCCCCTGGTCGCGGCGAAATCGTCCGCCGTGTGCAGCCCGCCCAGCTCCTTGAGCCGGCGCACCATGTCGTCGGCGACCGCGCCTTCGTAGAACCCGGCGCGGCCCTGTTTGGCGATCACCCGGAGAGTGGCGGCCAACGCGGGCTGCTTGTGCACGTCGCCGGCCTTCGGCGCCATGCCGCCCGGCAGGAAGATGCGCGCGGCATGCTCGTCGGCGGAAAGATCGGTTTCGGGTTCGGCCCAGTCGAAGGCGACGCGGTCGTGCACGACATAGCCGTTCTCGGCGTAGTGGATCGCCGGCGCCAGCACCTCGGCCAGGCTCTTGCTGCCATGGTCCTCCAGCAGCCGGCACCAGGCGTCGATGGCGCCCGGCACGGTCACCGCATGCGGCCCCTGTTTGGGAAGCTCGCTAAAACCCTTGTCGCGATACCAGTCGACGGTCGCGGCCGCCGGCGCACGCCCCGAGCCGTTGAAAGCCAGCACTTCGCTTTGCCCCTTGGGGCAGTAGAGGACAAAGCAATCGCCGCCTATCCCCGTCGATTGCGGCTCGACCACGCCCTGCACGGCGGCGGCGCAGATGGCGGCATCCATGGCATTGCCGCCGGCGCGCAGTATCTCGATGGCCGCAAGCGTCGAGAGCGGATGCGATGTCGCGGCAATCGCTTCCGTGGCACGAACCGGCGAGCGGCCGGGAAACTGGAAATCACGCATCTGGTCTGGGTATCCCCCGGTGTCTTGAAGCGAATGGGTCCTTGAAGCGAATGGGCCCGATGAAATCAATGCCGGCGGCCGAAGATCTGCGCCAGTGACAACAGCGCGATAGACAGCACTATCAGGCAGGTCGAGATGGCGGCGATGGTCGGGTCGATCTGGTCGCGCAGCGCGTTGAACATGCGGCGCGTCAGTGTCGTGGTCTCCCCGCCCGAGATGAACAACGAGACGACAACTTCGTCGAAGGAGGTGATGAAGGCAAACAGCGCGCCCGAGACGATCGAGAAGCGGATCTGCGGCATCGTCACCTGCCAGAAGGCAGCGACGCGCCCGGCACCCAGGCTGCGCGCCACCCGCTCCTGGTTCATGTCGTAGGAGCGCAGGCCCGACAGCACCGTCAGCACCACCAGCGGCAGCGCCTGCACCGTATGCGCGATGACCAGCCCGGTCAGCGTGTTGTTGAGGCCGATGCGCGCATAGAGGAAGAAGGTGCCGATGCCGACCAGGATCACCGGGATGATCAGCGACGCCGTGAGCAGCGCGTTGATCGCGCCGTTGAAGCGCAGCGTGCCCCGGTTGATCGCATAGGCGGCGGCAGTGCCGAGCGGCGTCGCCACCAGCGCGGTCATGACCGCGACCTTCACCGACACGATGGTGGCGTCGCGCCATTCCAGCGACTGGAAATAGCTTTCATACCAGCGCAGCGACCATTGCCGCGGCGGGAACTGCAGCAGCGTCGAGTCCGAAAACGACATGATGACAATGATGACCGACGGCGCGATCAGGAACAGCAGCACGAGGCCGCCGAAGGCGTAGAGCCACAGCCGTTGCCGGTGCGAGATCGGCAATCCGATATCTCCACTCATCGCGAACTCCATACGCCGGTGGCCCGCGCGCCGAGTAGCCACTGGAACAGGCCGAGAAGCGCCAGCGTGACCACCAGCAGCACCACGCCGAGCGCCGCACCGGCGCCCCAGTTGGAATAGAGGCTGGTGGTCTGTTCCATGCGCATCGCCCACATCACCACCTTGCCGCCACCCATCAGCGCCGGCGTCACGAAGAAACCGAGGCACAGCACGAAGACGATGACCACGCCGGAGGCGAGACCCGGCACCGACAGCGGAAAGAAGATCTGCCGGAAAGTGGCGGCGGGGCCGGCGCCGAGGTTCATGCCGGCGCGCAGGCAGTCGGTGTCGATGGTCTTCATCGAGGCATAGAGCGGCAAGACCAGAAACGGCAGCAATATATGCGTCATGCCGATGACGACGCCCGAAAAATTGTTGGCCAGCGACAGCGGCTGGCTGATCACGCCGAGATCGATCAGCCAGCTGTTGATCAGGCCCTTGCGCTGCAGGATCACCAGCCAGGCATAGGTGCGCACCAGCACCGATGTCCAGAACGGCAGGATGACGAAGATCAGGCAGATCGATGCGGCCCGGCGCGGCAGCTGCGACAACATGTAGGCCAGGGGATAGCCTGTTAGCACGCAGGCGCCGGTGACGATGAAGGCGACCTCGAAGGTGGTGATGAAGGTCCTGATGTAGGAGGCCTGCTCGAAGAAACGCGCATAGTTGGCGGCGCTCAAGGCGCCGGTCTCGTCGAACAGCGACAGCCAGAACAGCCAGCCGATCGGCATGATGATGATCGCGCAGACAAGGAACAGGCTCGGCGCCAGCAGCGCCAGCAGCCGCAATGACTCGCGCCGCGCATCGGCGCGCAGGGCCTGCGCGTTCAGGTCCTGCCCCGCCGGACTGGCGGTCTCCGTCAGGAAGGCGGACTGCGCGCTCATCCCTCGGCCGCCACCAGGATCGTGTCCTTGGCATCGAGGCCGAGCGTGATCGGCTGGCCGGGCGCCGGCAGCCTTGCCAGCACATCGCTGCGGCAATAGTCGCGCAGCGTCAGCTGGCGGCCGTCGCGCAGGCTGGCATAGCAGACGAAACTGTCGCCCTGGTAGATGATGTCGCTGACCGTCGCATCGAGCACATTGACGCCGGTCGACGGGTCGGATGCCGTGACCAGCCGCAGCTTCTCCGGCCGCACCACCATCAGATGCGGACCGGCCGGCGGCGTCGGTGCGCCGGTCTGGATCAGCCTGTCCTCATACCAGACCGAGCCATTGCGGCTTTCGACCGGGATGAAGTTCGATTCGCCGATGAAGCCGGCTACGAATTGCGTCTTCGGCGCGGCATAAAGCGTTTCGGGCCTGTCGAGCTGTTCGATGCGGCCACCGTTCATCACCGCGATACGGTCCGACATGGTGATGGCTTCGCGCTGGTCGTGCGTGACATAGACCGTGGTCATGCCGAGACGGCGATGAAGCGCACGCAATTCGATCTGCATATGCTCGCGCAGGCCCTTGTCGAGCGCCGACAGCGGTTCGTCCATCAAGACGATGCGCGGCTCGAAGACGATGGCGCGCGCCAGGGCCACGCGCTGGCGCTGGCCGCCGGAAAGCTGGTCCACCCGGCGCTCGCCCAGGCCATGCAGCTTCACCAGCTCCAGCGCCTTCTCCACCCGCTGCGCTGTCTCTGTCACACCGACGCCGCGCTGCTTCAGCGGAAAGGCGATGTTGTGGAAGACGTTCATATGCGGAAACAGCGCATAGTTCTGGAACACCATGCCGATATTGCGCCGGTGCGGCGGCGTGGTGATGATCTCGTCGCCGCCGACCTTGATCGATCCGCCATTGGCTCGCACGAAACCGGCCAGGATCATCAGCAGCGTCGTCTTCCCCGAGCCCGAAGGCCCAAGCAGCGTCAGGAACTCGCCGGCCTCGACATCGAGGTTCAGGTCGCGCAGCACCGGCACGCTGCCAAATCGTTTCTCGATCGCGCGCATGCCGATCGGCAGCGCGGATGGTGCAATGGACAAGATCGTTATCTCCGAAGCAGAGACTGAAGGAGCGGGGCGGCGCTGGTGCCGTCCCGCAATGTCAGGATTCCGGCTATTGCTGGATCAGGTTGTTGAACTTTTCCGTCGCCTCGACGAGGTTGTCGCGCCAGAACGCGGCATCCTGCAACACCTGCTTCTTGACGTTTTCGGGTGCCGAGTTGATGTCCTTGATCCGCTCCGGCGGGATCTTGCCGGTCTCGAAGGCCTTCTCGTTCACCGGCCCATTGTCGACATAGAGCGGCAGGTTGGCCTGCAGTTGCGGGCTGACGAACATCGCCAGCGCCTTCATCGCCGCGTCCTTGTTCTTGGCGCCCTTGGGGATGACCATGCAATCGGCGGTGAGCACGCCCTGGTCGAAGGAGAAGCTGACCGGCGCGCCTTCCTTCTTCAAAGTGCCGGCGCGGCCGTTCCAGATGCTCGCCATGTCGACTTCGCCATCCTTCACCAGTTGCATGGCCTGGGCGCCGGAGGTCCACCAGGCGTCGACATGGCCACGGATCTTGTCGACCGATTTCAGCGCGCCGTCGATGTCGACGGGATAGACCTTGTCGATCGGCAGGCCGGAGGCAAGTGCTGCGACGCTCAGCGTCTCCGTCGCCTGGCTGCTGCTCAGCGCACGCCGTCCCGGAAACTTTTCCACGTTCCAGAAGTCGGCCCATGTCTTCGGGCCCTTGTCGCCGAAGACGTCGGTCCGGTAGATCAGCACGACGGACGTGTAGGAAATGCCGACCCAGTCGTCATGCACCAGCTTGGGGTTGATGCCGCTCTTGTCGATGATGCCGTAATCCAGCTTTTCGAACAGCCCTTCCTTCGAGCCGCGCGCGCATTCGTCGGCGCCGAGTTCGGTGATGTCCCATTTCACCGCATTGCCGGTCACCTGCAGGCGTACGTCATCGAGGCCGTTGGTCGTGTCTTCCTTGATGGTGATGCCGAGCGCATCGGCGGTCGGCTTGAAGAAGGCCTTGGTCTGTGCCTCCTGATAGGTGCCGCCCCATGAGGCGACGGTGATCGTGTCGGCGGCGACGGCGGGCACTGCCACGGAGGCAATGAGCCCGGCTGTCGCTAGAGTTCTAAAGCTGGTGGTCCTGTTCATTTCGGTTCTCCGACCGGTGTTCCCATTTGCTTTGATTTAGCATGCGATTTTGTATACAATTTAGAATGTAGCCGAGAGATCGGTGTTGTCAACTGCGACGGGCGCGATCGGTTGGACGGCGGGAACGGCGCCGCGGGGCGTGGCAAATTACGCCGACTGCGACTACAAACGAGGCGATGTCCGGCTAAAGCGGCCGGAGAACTGGAAACGGAACTTGGCCAAGGAACCAAAAAACACGCTGCGCGACTCGGTCTATTCCGCGCTCAAGGCGATGATCGTGACCGGCCAGATTCCGCCGGGTTCACGCGTCACCGAAAGCGACATCGCGGCGAAACTCAATGTCAGCCGCACCCCCGTGCGCGAAGCATTCAATCGCCTTGAGCGCGACGGGCTGGTCACCGGCCGGCCGCGCCAGGGCTATGCCGTCACCGAGTTCGACATCAACATGTTCCGCGAGGCCTTCGCCATCCGCGAACTGCTCGACGGTCACGCGACCGAACTCGCAGCGGCCGCTGCGACCGAGAAGGACAAGGCGCGGCTGCGCGCCATGCTGGCCGAGTGCGAGCGGCTGGCCGCCATTCCAGATCGCACGACGCGGGAAAAATTCCAGGAACTGGAGGTCGGCATCGATCTCCACCGCGTCATTGCCGAGATCAGCGGCAATGTCATGCTGCATGGCATGCTGTGCGGCATCCTCGACAAGTGCCAGCATTATGTCTGGACCGAACTCTTGTGGCTCGATGAATGGAAGATCGCCCGCGACGAACACGCCGAGATCGTCGAGGCGATCTGCGCAAACGATGTCAGCCGCGCCGGCGCCCTGGCCCGCGCGCATGTGCGCGGTTCGCGCGAGAACGTGCTGCGCCTGCTGCAGGCGAAATCGGATTATCAGACCTTCCTGGCCAAGGCGTCCTGAGCGGACAACCATTCGTCCTACCAGGTTAAGCCGCCCTTTCCGAGCGTGGCCACCGCGTCGACGATCCGGGTGAAGCTCGCGCGGGCGCGGCCAACGGCATGCCGGGCCCTGAGATAGCCGTGCACCAGGCCGGGCTCCTCGAACCAGGCGGCGCGCCCGCCTGCCGCGACGATGCGGTCGCGATAAGCCTCGCCATCGGATGACAGCGGGTCGCACTGGGCGGTAATCAGCACGGTCGGCGGCAGATTGGCGAAATCGGCATCGGCCAGCGGATACAGCGTGATGTCACCAGTCTGGTCCACGCCGCCGGTACGGACGTGTTTGTAGAATTCAAGGTCGCGCACCGTCAGCATCGGCGCTTCGGCATGCGTCACATAGGAGCCGCGCGCGCGATCGCCGCCGAGACCGGGATAGATCAGCACCTGGCCGACCGGCTTTTTCGCGTGGCCACGTGTCGCGTGCGCAACGGCGGCGCAAAGATTGCCGCCGGCGCTGTCGCCGCACAGCAAGACCGGGCGGTCGTAGGTTCCGGCGGCCCATTCGAAGGCGCTCATCGCATCGTCGAAAGCGGCCGGATGCAGATGCTCCGGTGCCAGCCGGTAGTCGACCGAGAGCACCTCATAACCAGTGCGGCCGCAAAGCTCGGCGCAGACGTCGTCATGGCTGTCCAGCCCGCCGAGGATGAAGCCCCCGCCATGGAGGTAGAGCACCATGGCGGCACGATCCGGCTTTGCGTTGCGGTAGATGCGGATCGGTATATCGCATGCCGGCCCGGCAATAGCGGTGGTCTCCGCATTCACCCCCTCGGGATAGCCGGCAAAGAACTCGCGGCACATGCGATCGTAGATCTCGCGCTGCTGCGCGATCGTGTAATCGATCGTGTCGGGCGGATAATAGGAATTCGTCCGCTCGATGAAGGCCCAGGTCTCGGCGTCGATCAGGGTTTTGTAGTCGGTCATGCCGGCTCAACCGACTTCGAAGGTCGAGCCCAGGCACCCCCCTCTGGCCTGCCGGCCATCTCCCCCGCAAGGGGGGAGATCGGATGGCGTTTCCGCTTTCGCCAATCGCCAGCACCGCGACAAAAGCACCGCAGGCGAAGCTGCCGATCTCCCCCCTTGCGGGGGAGATGGCCGGCAGGCCAGAGGGGGGTGTGACGGAACATCATCGTCGGCGAGCTATCTCCCCTTCCAAACCGGCTCCCGCTTCTCCGCAAACGCGCGGAAACCTTCCATATTGTCCTCCGACCCGTAGAGCGCATCGACCGTCGGCAGTTGCCGGCGCGTCACCTTGTTCATCGCCTCCTGGAAGGTCAGCGATTCCGCCACCCGCGCGGTCTCCTTGATCGCTGCGAACACCAGCGGCGGGCCGCTGGCGAGCAGCCGGGCGATCTCCCAGACGCGGTCCTCGAGCTTTTCCTTGGGCAGCACCTCGTTGACCAGGCCCCAGCGATGCGCCTCGGCGACATCCATCCAGCGGCCGGTGAGCAAAAGGTCCATGGCGACATGATAGGGGATGCGCTTCGGCAGCTTGATCGTCGCCGCGTCGGCCAGCGTGCCGGCGCGGATTTCGGGCAGCGCGAAGGAGGAATGATCGGAGGCGTAGATGAGATCGCAGGACAGCGCCAGCTCGAAGCCGCCGCCCACCGCCATGCCGTTGACGCAGGCGATGACCGGCTTGTTCAGGTCGCGCAATTCCTGCAGCCCGGCAAAACCGCCGACGCCATAGTCGCCGTCCACCGCGTCGCCGCTCGCGGCGGCCTTCAGGTCCCAGCCGGCGCAGAAGAACTTGTCGCCGGCGGTCTTGACGATGGCGACGCGCAGGTCGGGATCGTCGCGGAACGCCTTGAAGGTTTCGCCCATCAGCCGCGATGTTTTCAGGTCGATGGCATTGGCCTTGGGGCGGTCGAGCGTGACCTCGAGGATCGAGCCTTCGCGGCGGGTCGAAATGACGTCAGACATTCTTGTTTTCTCCCAGCACCAGCAATGCATCGGCGATCCAGGCGCCCTTGCCCTCGGAGCAGACGATCAGTGGATTGATGTCGAGTTCCTCGATCTCGCCGGCATTCTCCTGCACGAAGCCGGCAATGCCCGCGATGGCGTCGATGGCGGCCGCGAGATCGGCCTTCGGCCGGCCGCGATAGCCTTCGAGCAGCGGGAACAGTTTCAGGCCGCGCAGTGCGGCCTCGATGTCGTCGCGCGTTGCCGGCAGCATCAGCGTGACGCTGTCGCGCAGCAATTCGACCAGCACGCCGCCAGTGCCCAGCGTCATCACGGCGCCGAACATCGGATCGCGGGTGAAGCCGACGATCAGTTCGGCGACGCCGTCGCGCACCATGCGCTCGACATAGAGCCCGGTGCCGAGCGGCAACAGGTCATGCGCCGCGGTGCTGACCGATTCGGCGTCCTTGAGGTTCAGCCTGACGGCGCCCACCTCGGATTTGTGGGTGACGCCAAGCGCCTTCAGGGCGACGGGGAAGCCGAGCGCCATGGACGAGATCACCGCTTCGACCGCATTGCCGGCGCGTTCGCCTTTTGGCACTGGAAGCCCGGCCTTGATCAGCCGCGCCTTGGCTTGCGCCTCGTCGGGCGTAACATGATCGCCACCGGCCGCGCCCGACGCCGATGTATCCACCGGCTGCGCCTGCGGCTCGCGCCAGGCCCAGCCGATGAAGGCCGCCGCCTGGGCGGCGTCCATCGCTTCGGAAATGCCGAAAAGCGGCACCATGCCGCGCGCCATCAGCTCGGCGGTGTATTCCTCCGGCAGGTTCTCCGGCAGCGAGGAGACGATGGCGCCACGCGCCTTGTTGGTCTTCAGCGCCGATTCGAAAGCGCGCAGCGTCGCCCACCAGTCGGTCACCGAGCAGCGATCGGGACGCGGGAAGTCGAGCACCAGCATGTTGAGGTCGAAGCCGCCCGACACCATGGCGGTGAAGGTGGCGGTCATCGCCGGCTCGTTGTTCCAGATGAAGGTGTGATAGTCCAGGGGATTGGCCACCGCGACCAGCGGCCCTAGCGTCGATTTGACATGGGCGCGATGGGTGTCGTTCAGGACCGGGAAGTTGACCCATCGGCCTTCGGCGCTGTCGGCCATGACCGATGCCTCGCCGCCCGAACAGCTCATCGACGACAAGGTATAGCCAGGCAGCGGGCCGGTGATGTGCAGCAGCTTCAGCGCCTCGATGAAGGAGGGGATGGAATCGACGCGAGCGATGCCAAGCCGCTTCAGGAAGGCGCCGGAAGCAGCGTCCGAGCCGGCAAGCGAAGCGGTGTGCGAGACGGTTGCCTGCCGCGCCTGTTCGGAGCGGCCGACCTTCATGGCGATGATCGGCTTCTTGAGCTCACGTGCCCTTGCCGCCAGGCGCTCGAAGCCGGCTACCGAATCGAACGCCTCGATGTGCAGGCCAAGCGCGGTGACGCGCTCGTCCTCGATCAGGCCGAGCGCCATTTCGGACAGGCCGGTCTGCGCCTGGTTGCCGGCGGTCATCAGGAAGGCGATCGGTAGGCCGCGCTTCTGCATCGTCATGTTGATGGCGATGTTGGACGACTGGGTGATGATGGCGACACCCTTGCCGCCGCCTTCCAGCCTGATGCCGCCATGCTGGTCTGGCCACAAAAGCGCGCCGTCCGCATAATTGATCAGGCCGTAGCAGTTCGGTCCGATGATCGGCATCTGGCCGGCGGCGGCCACCAGTTCGGCCTGCAGCCTTTCGCCGTCCTCGTCATAGGCCTCGGTCTCGAGGAAGCCGGCGGCAAAGCAGACGGCGCCGCCGGCGCCGCGTTCGGCCAGCGCCTTGACCACCTCGATGGTGAGGTGCCGGTTGACGCCGACAAAGGCGGCGTCCGGCGCGCCGGGCAAATCGGCGATGGATCGGTAGGCCTTGCGTCCGGCCACTTCGTCCTTGGTTGGGTGCACCGGCCAGATCTCGCCGGCAAAGCCCATCTTGATCGATTGCGCGACGACGGCGGCGGCCTGCACGCCGCCGAACACGGCGATCGATTTGGGGCGCAGGAGGCGTTCAAGTTTATGCATCGATCAAGCCCCGAACGGGCGCAGCAGCGCCCGCGAAATAATATGTCGCTGAATCTCCGACGTGCCTTCCCAGATGCGTTCGACGCGGGCGTCGCGCCAGATGCGCTCCAGCGGCAGATCGTCCATCAGCCCCATGCCACCATGGATCTGGATGGCCTCGTCGGCAACGAAGGCGAGCATTTCGGTGGCCTTCAGCTTGGCCATGGCCATGTCCTGGTCGGTGACGGTTCCCTGATCGTACTTCCAGCCGGCTTCGAACACCATCAGGTCGGCGGCCTTGAGTTCCGTCGCCATGTCGGCGAGCTTGAACGACACGCCCTGGAATTTGCCGATCTGCTGGCCGAACTGCTGGCGCTGCGCGGCATATTCGACCGCATGGCCGAGCGCTCGCTCGGCACGGCCGAGGCAGGTGGCGCCGACCTGCAGCCGCGTGGCGCCGAGCCAGGAATTGGCGACGTCGAAGCCCTTGTGCACCTCGCCCAGAACCTGGGATGCCGGCAGGCGGCAATCGTCGAATTCGAGGATGGCGTTGGTGTAGCCGCGATGCGAGACATTGCGATAGCCGTCGCGCACCGTGAATCCCTTGGTGCCCTTGTCGACGAAGAAGGCGGTGATCTTCTTGCGCTTTCCGCGCGGTGAATCCTCTTCGCCCGAGGCCATGAAGACGATGGCGAAATCGGCGAGATCGGCGTGGGAGATAAAATGCTTGGTGCCGTTCAGCACCCAGTCGTCGCCGTCCTGCACGGCGGTCGCCTTCATGCCGCGCAGGTCGGAGCCGGCGCCCGGCTCGGTCATCGCCAGGCAGTCCCATTTCTCGCCGCGGATGCAGGGGAAAAGATATTTTTCGCGCTGCTCCGGCGTGCCGGCGAGCAGGATGTTGGAGGGGCGCGCCACGCAGGTCCAATGCAGTGCGTAATTGGCGCGGCCCAGTTCCTTCTCGTAGAGCAGCCAGGTCACCGTATCGAGCCCCGCGCCGCCGACATCGGCAGGCATGTTAGCGGCATAGAGGCCCGCCTCGATCGCCTTCGCCTTGATCTCCTCGATCAGCTCGCGGCGCAGCACGCCAGTGCGCTCGACCTCGCGCTCGTGCGGATAAAGCTCATTCTCGACGAAGGCGCGCGTCGTCTCGACAATGAGTTTCTGCTCTTCCGAAAGACCGAAATCCATGGTCTCAGCCCTTCTTCTTTTTCTTCGGCTTTTCGGCTTTCTTCACTGGCTTGGCGGCCCTGGCCCTTTCCGCTGCCTTTGAGGCCACGGGCTTCTTCGCCGCCAGCTTGGCGAGCTGTCTTGTGTAATCCTTGTGCAGCGCGCCGGCGCCCCAGCCCTTGCCCTTGTTCTGCTTCGACAGCGCATCCATGATCGCGACCAGATTGTCGTCGCGGATCTTTTCCAGTTCGCGGATCGACAGGCCGTGCGCCTGGTCGTCAGACTGGGTGGCGATCAGGTCGACCAGTTCGTCGTTGAACTCCGGCACGTCCATCAGCTTGGTCCACGGCCATTTCAGGCAGGGCCCGAACTGCGCCATGAAGTGGCGCATGCCGGCCTCGCCGCCGGCAACGCGATAGACCTGGAACATGCCCATCTGCGCCCAGCGCAGGCCGAAGCCGTAGCGCATGATGTCGTCGAGTTCCTCGACCGTGCAGATCCCGTCCTTGATCAGCCACAGTGCCTCGCGCCAGGCGGCTTCGAGCAGGCGGTCGCCGACGAAAGCCTCGATCTCCTTGCGGATGACGACCGGCTTCATGCCGATCGAGGCATAGATTTCCTTGGCGACTTCGATGGCTTCCGGGAAAGTCTGGTCGCCGCCGACGATCTCGACGAGCGGCAGCAGATAGACCGGATTGAACGGATGGCCGACGACCAGCCGTTCCGGGTGCTTCTTCATCGCCACCTGCATGTCGGTCGGCTTGATGCCCGAGGTCGACGAACCGACGATGGCGTTGGCCGGCGCGTGAGTGTCGATCTCGGCCAGCACCTTGTGCTTGAGGTCGAGCCGTTCCGGCACGCTTTCCTGGACGAAGTCGGCATCCGCGACCGCCTCGGCGATCGTCTTGGCGAAGGTCAGCTTGCCCTCTTTCGGCAGGCCGCCGGGCACCATCTGCCTATAGGCGCGGCGCGCGCCCTTCATCACTTCCGAGACCTTGCGCGAAGCTTCGGGATCGGGATCGAAGATCGACACGTCGATGCCGTTGAGCAGGAGCCGCGCCACCCAGCCGGCGCCGATGACCCCGCCGCCGATGGCGGCCGCCTTGTTGATGATGCTCATTGAGAGGCTCCGGTTCTTGTCCTGGCGGTTTCGGGATCGGCGAGAGGCACGCGCTCGCCGGCGCGGATGACCGAGGGGTCGTAGGCTTTGCGGGCGAAGACTTCGAGCACGAACGGCCGGAAGAAGTCGATCGGCAGTGTCTCATAGTCAGGGTCGAAGCTCGACTGGTCCCAGCGTTCGCAAAACTGGTCGCAATCGTCGAAATAGGCATGGCCGGCGAAGCGGTCGCGCGCATGGCGATCGCCGCCGAGATGGTGGGCGTAATAGAGGCGCTGGAAGTCGCCATGCTTTTCCACCACCCAGGTGCATTGCTCGCGCACGAAAGGTTTAAGGATCGAAGCGGCGTATTCGTCGTGATTGTAGGGCGCGTAGATGTCGCCGATGTCGTGCAGCACGGCGCAGGCTATCCAGTCGGTGTCGGCGCCGTCGCGCCAGGCCCGCGTGGCAGCCTGCAGCGAATGACCCAGCCGGGTGATCTTGTAGCCGGACAGGCCTTCGTCGAGCTGCACCAGCGCGTCCAGCAGCCGCTCGCCGGTCCTGGCCGCGTAGTCGATCTCGTGCGCGGTCAGGAACTCGTAGTCTTGCCTGTCGCCATCCTTCATGGCGGTGAATTTTACAGTAGCCATATCGACCCTCCCTGCGAATAATTTATGCCGCGATCGGCGCTCGCTTGGTCAGGTTGAGCTTCTTGCGCACTTCTTCCGGCCCCAGGATCCGGGCGCCGAGATTGGTGACGATCGAGGCGGCACGCTCGACCAATTGCGCATTGGTCGCCAGCACGCCCTTGTCCAGCCACAGATTGTCCTCGAGGCCGACGCGGACGTTGCCGCCGGCGAGCACGGCGGCAGCGGCGTAGGCCATCTGGTTGCGGCCGATGGCGAAAGCCGACCAGTTCCATGTCGACGGCACGTTGTTGACCATCGCCATGAAGGTATTGAGATCGTCGGGCGCCCCCCACGGCACGCCCATGCAGAGCTGCACCAGCGCGTCCGGATCGAGCACCCTTTCCTCGACCAGTTGCTTGGCGAACCAGAGATGTCCGGTGTCGAAGGCCTCGATCTCGGGCTTGACGCCGAGCGCCGTCATCATGCCGCCCATGGCGCGCAGCATGCCGGGCGTGTTGGTCATGACATAGTCGGCCTCGGCGAAATTCATGGTGCCGCAGTCGAGCGTGCAGATTTCCGGCAGGCACTGGCGCACATGTTCCATGCGGTTGGTGGCGCCGCCCATGTCGGTGCCCTTTTCGTTGAGCGGCAGCGGCGCCTCGGGCGAGCCGAACACCATGTCGCCGCCCATGCCGGCGGTGAGGTTCAGGATGACGTCGACATCCGCCGCGCGGATGCGCTCGGTCACCTCGCGGTAGAGATGCACGTCGCGCCTGGGCTTGCCGGTTTCGGGGTCGCGCACATGGCAATGGACGATGGCAGCGCCGGCCTTGGCCGCGTCGATCGCCGAATCGGCGATCTGCTTGGGCGAGCGCGGCACGTGGGGTGAGCGATCCTGCGAGCCGCCGGACCCAGTCACGGCACAGGTAATGAAAACCTCACGGTTCATCGCGAGCGGCATCGAAACTCTCCTCCCATTCGAAACAGCCCCTACCATCGCTCGACTTGATCAAAGCTGCTTTGCGTTTTACGAAGGCGACATGATCAAAAGCGAAAAGTCCGTCTTTCGCGCCGAACGTGAGACCCTCAAGGTGACGTTCCTGGTGTTTTCCGGCTCCTCGATCATGTGCGTCGCTTCCGCCGTTGACCCGCTGCGGGCCGCCAATCGCATTTCCGGCGAGACCCTGTTCGACTTCAAACTGGTCTCGGTGACAGGCGAGGCGCCGGTTACCACCTGCGGCCTGCCGGTGGCGGTCAGCGGCCGTTTCGACGCCAATGAGACAACCGACGTTCTCGTCGTCGTCGCCGGTTTCGGCACCCAGAATTACGCGACGTCGGCTCTGCTTTCAGGTTTGCGGAGGGCAGCGCGGGCGGCCCGCGCGTGCGGCGGCGTCGAGGCCGGCACCTGGCTGGTAGCGCGCGCCGGCCTGCTGGAGGGCCGCAGCGCAACCACCCATTGGGAAGACATGGAGGATTTTTCGTCGGCTTTTCCCGGCGTCGATGTCCGGCCGGACCGCTATGTCATCGATGGGCCGGTGTTCACCTCGGGCGGCGCCTCGCCGACCTTCGACCTGATGCTGCACTTGATTCGCACGCGGCTCGGCATGGCGGTGGCGCTCGATGTCGCCAGCGTCTTCATCTACGACCAGGCGCGTGCCGCGACCGATGCCCAGCCGCTGGTCTCGCTCGGCCGGCTCGACGGCTACGATCCGCGGCTGGCGCAAGCGATCCGCTTGATGGAAGCGCATGTCGACCAGCCGCTGACCATCGACGCGGTGGCCAGGCGCGCCGGGGTGACGGCGCGCACCCTGGAAAGCATCTTTCGCAAGTCGATCGGCGAGACGCCGGGCGCCTACTATCTCAGGCTGCGCCTGGGCGCCGCGCGCCGGCTCGTTGTCGACACCCGGATCGCCATGGCGGATATCGCCGGGCGGACGGGGTTCTCGTCTGCCGCGGCCTTTTCGAGAGCATTTTCAAGAGCTTTTGGCGAAGCCCCTGTCAGGCTTCGCCGAGGTTGAATCCAGGCGGCTCAGGCGGCGTTTTGCCGGTCGCTGCCGCCATCGATCTGCGAGCGCATCTGTCTGGCCAGATGGGTCTCGAAACGGCTGGCAACAGCACGATCCCATTCGTTGGACCGGCGCGCGCCATCCCTGGGATGCGGCATTGCCATCAGCCGGTCGATGATCGATCCGGCCTCGCCAGGTGAGAGCAGGGCGTCGATTTCACGTTCGTTCTGCATATCGGTTCGCCTCCTTCTTCCTCTCCCGCCACGAGCCATATCTATACGAGATTCGTGACGGCAGTTTGAAGGCAAGAGCGAGGTCATTGAGAGGCGGCAAGGGGCAAAACCTTGTCGTCGATTTCAGCATGGCGCGCAGAAAGTTTCCGCGCGCCAAGCTTTCGAATCGCATAGTGCGCCGGCTTGGATTGCCGACGGTCAGGCAGCGTCAGACGTAGCGGTTGACGATGTTTTCGAGCAGTTCCTGGCGGCCGGAGCGCGGCTGCGGCTCGATCTTCTTCTTCACCACGCGCTCGGCGATCTCTTCCAGCGTCCGCTTGCCTGACAGCATCGCCTTGGCCTCGGCGCTGTTCCAGCCGGCATAGCGCTCGGCGAGCGGACCCGACAGCGCCTTGTCCTCTACCATCTTCGCTGCCGCCTTGAGGCCGCGCGCGCAGGAATCCATGCCGCCGATATGGCCGATCAGCAGGTCCTGCGGGTCGAGCGACTGGCGGCGCAGCTTGGCGTCGAAATTGGTGCCGCCGGTCTTGAAACCGCCGGCCTGGAGCACCTGGTAATATGCCAGCGCCATTTCCGGCACGTTGTTGGGGAACTGGTCGGTGTCCCAGCCCGACTGGTAGTCGTTGCGGTTCATGTCGATCGAGCCGAAGACGCCGAGTGCATTGGCCAGCGCCAGTTCGTGCTCGAAGGAGTGGCCTGCCAGGATGGCGTGGCCCTGCTCGATGTTGAGCTTGACCTCCTTCTCCAGGCCGAAGCGCTTGAGGAAGCCGTAGACGGTCGCGACGTCGTAGTCATACTGGTGTTTTGTCGGCTCCTGCGGCTTCGGCTCGATCAGGATCGTGCCCTTGAAGCCGATCTTGTGCTTGTAGTCGACGACGAGGTTCAGGAAACGGCCGGCCTGTTCCTGCTCGCGGGCAAGGTCGGTGTTGAGCAACGTCTCATAACCCTCGCGCCCGCCCCACAGCACGTAGTTCTCGCCCTTCAGCCGCTTGGTGACGTCGATGCAGCTCTTCACCGTCGCGGCCGCGTAGGCGAACACATCCGGATCGGGATTGGTCGCCGCGCCCGACATGAAGCGGCGGTTGGAGAACAGGTTCGCCGTGCCCCACAAAAGCTTGACGCCGGTCTGCTTCATCTTGCCGGCGAAATAATCGGCGATCTCATCGAGGCGGGCCGCACTTTCGGAAAAATCCTTGCCCTCGGGCCGCACATCGGCGTCGTGAAAGCAGAAATAGGGAGCGCCGAGCAGCGAGAACATCTCGAAGGCGACATCCGCCTTCAGCTTCGCCAATTCCATCGTGTCGATCCCGCCGGCCTTGGGGAACCAGGGACGGTCGAAGGTCTGGCCGCCGAACGGGTCGCCGCCCGGCCAGGCGAAGGAATGCCAGTAGGCGACGGCAAAGCGCAGATGGTCTTCCAGCCGCTTGCCGGCCACCACTTCGTCGGGATTGTAGAAACGGTAGGCCAGCGGATTGGTCGAATCCGGTCCTTCATATTTGATTGTCTGGATATCGCCGAAAAAGCCGCTGCTCATGGTTCTCTTCCTCTCCAAGATAGGTTTGCCCGATTACCTCAGGCGTAATTGGTTTCACGCCGGCGCTGGTCGAAAACAGTCCTGTCCAAACCGTCAAACGAAGGAGACAGACCATGACCGACCTCAACACGATCGCCCTGAACTACATCACCGCCTGGAACGAAAGCGATGCCGACCGCCGGGCGGCCTTGCTCAAGGCTGTCTTCACCGAGGACGTCAGCTATCGCGATCCGCTCATGCAGGGCGACGGCCATGAAGGCGTCGCGGCGCTGATCGGCGGCGTCCAGCAGCGCTTTGCCGGCTTCCGCTTCTCGCTGAAGGGCACGCCGGACGGCTTTGCCGACAAGATCCGCTTCTCCTGGAATCTCGGGCCCGAGGGCACTGCTTCCGTCATCGAAGGCACCGACATCGGCATCATCGAGAACGGCCGCCTGAAGAGCGTCACCGGCTTCCTCGACAAGGTGCCGGCGCAGTGAGGTCTTGCTGGCAAGTTGAGTGGCTCCCACGCTTACAGTAGTTGCTTGTCCAATCTGTAGAGGGGACCGATTGGCGAAGTCGGCGCCGCCCCTCATCGCCCTGCCGGGCACTTCTCCCCGTATAGTGACGGGGAGAAGGGGGCCGGCGGCAATCTCGACGCCTTTCCTGCGACGTTGGTGATTGGCGAAACCAGCAATGACAGCGCCCCTCTCCCCGTCTCTATACGGGGAGAGGATGCCTGCAGGCAGGTGAGGGGCAGCGCCAGCGCCCGGACGAAAGGAATGGGACAAGCGCCAACTCACGCGGTTACGGCCTTGATCGCCGGATAGAGCGCGCGGTAGCGGTGATAGGCATCGGCGAAGGCGCCGCCAAGAGCCGCATCCGGCTCGATCGTGGCATCTGTCCTCGGCGCGGAGCACACGGCCAGCGGATCGGCGCCGGTCGCGGCGATCAGGCCAAGTCTGGCCGCTCCAAACGCAGCGCCGAAATCGCCATCAGCCGGAATATCCACCGGCAATTGCAGCGCGGTGGCGATCGCCTTCAGCCAGTACCGCGAGCGCGAGCCGCCGCCGATCGCGGTCACGCGCGTCAAGGTCGTGCCGGCGGTTTTCAATGCCTCCAGGCTGTCGCGGAAGGCAAAGGCGACGCCTTCGAGCACGGCCTGTGTCAGCACTGCGCGGCCAGATTCATGCGCCAGGCCTGTGAACGAACCGCGAATGGCGGAATCATTGTGTGGCGTCCGCTCGCCCGAGAGATAGGGCAGGAAGGATACGCCGGTCGGCGCCTTCAGCGTCTCGCCGAGTTCCGATGTCAGTTCGCCCGCGCCCTTGCCCGTGATCTCCGACAGCCAGTTGAGCGAATCGGTTGCCGACAGGATGACGCCCATCTGGTGCCAGGTGTTGGGCAGCGCATGGCAGAAGGTGTGCACCGCGCTGGCCGGGTTGGGCAGATAGGCGGCGTTGGCGGCAAACAGCACGCCCGATGTGCCGAGCGAGACAAAAGCGTTGCCGGCGCCGACCGTGCCCATGCCGCAGGCGGAAGCCGCATTGTCGCCGGCCCCGCCAGCCACCGGAGTGCCGGCCGCGATGCCCCACCGCGACGCGAGTTCGGCGCGCAGGGCGCCGGCTTTTTCCGTGCCCTCAACCAGCGACGGCATCTGCTTTTCCTCAAGCGAGGTCGCCGCAAGCAACTCGGAAGACCAGCGCCGCTTGCCGACATCGAGCCAGGACGTGCCTGCCGAATCCGACATTTCCGAAATATGCTCGCCGGTCAGCCAGAGCCGCAGGAAATCCTTGGGCAAAAGCACCTTTGCCACCTTGGCGAAGACAGCGGGTTCGTTGTTCTTCACCCAGGCGAGCTTGGGCGCGGTGAAGCCGGGAAAGACGATGTTGCCGGTGAGCGCGCGGAAGCGCGGATCGGCGTCCAGTGCCGCCGCCTCGACATGGCTGCGCGTATCGTTCCACAGGATGCAGGGCCGCAACACCTGATCGGCCGCATCGAGCAAGGTCGCGCCATGCATCTGGCCCGACAGGCCGATGCCCTTGATTGCGGCGAACTGCCCGGGATGTGCCGCCTTCAGTTCGGCGATCGCGTCTTCGCAGGCGCGTATCCAGTGCAGGGGATCCTGCTCGGACCAGCCCGGATGAGGGCGAGAAACATCAAGCGTGCCATGGCCGGAGCCGATGACGCCCTGTCCGGCATCGATCAGCAGCGCCTTGACGCCCGATGTGCCCAGGTCGAGGCCGAGATACATGGTTTCCTCCCACGTTCTTATTTTTTTCGGAACCCGAAAAATATGTTTGAGCCAGTTTTTAAGGCAAGATCCGCTCCGGGTCAATTCTCTGACAAATCGGCGGCACGTCTCGAAAACAGCGCCGACAGCGGACTGTCCGGGCGTACGGTCGAGCGCTCCGTCGTCAGCGCCCTGGCCAGTGCACCGTCGCCGGCACGCAAGGCGGCTTCTATCAGCGTCAGATCGATGACGTCGCGCTGCGCGTGGCTGCCGCCAAATCGATGGGCGATGGTCCGGATCGGCCGGATCAGTCGGATGGTTTCGGCGTAGTTGCCCTCTCCGAACGCCTTGATCGCAAGCGTCAGGGGATGGCCGACATCCCGCGTGAAAGCGGCATTGTCGTCACCGCCCCGCATCGCTTCGCGCTGTGCCCCGAGCAAGGTCCGGGCCGGAGCATCGAGCCCGGCGCCGACAAAGGCCATCATCGCGTGGGCGTCGTTGAAGGCATAGTTGGAGGCAGCGGCCTTGGGCACCCAATTGGCGGCTAGCGCCGTCCAGCGGTCGCCGACGTCGACGCCGCCGAGGTGAAGCCGCCACAGGATCGCCGATGCATCGACCATGTTGAGCGCCAGCGTCGATCTGCTGCCATAGATCGGCCCGTCATAGAGCGCCAGCACCTCGCCGGTCTCGCCGAGATCGTAGTGGAACAGCGCCAGGTGCCACCAATTGTGGACCTGGAGGAAGCTCTCCTTCGTCCAGGCTTCGGGATCGGTACGCATCCAGGCGATGCCGTCCCTTTGCCGGCTTTGCATCTCCATCACATGCGCGACCGCATGTTGCGCCCAGCCATCGCGCGGTTCGATCTCGACCGCCGTACGGCCGAGCCTTTCGGCCTGCGCATACTCAGCCATCTCTTCGAGCCCGAAGGCCTGCATGCCGAGAATGGCGTGATACCCCGGCATGTCCGCCTGCCATGACGGCAGGGCGCGGGCGATGCGGTCGCGCAGCATGCGGGCGTTGCCGGTGAAGAAATCGACCTGGTGTCCGACCTGGAGCGCCACGGCGTCGAGCGGAAAATCGATCGCTATGTCCCGCAGAATGCCGGAGGCCTGATGCCAGCGCCCGTTGGCGAGGTGGCCGAGGGCCGAGACATGCGCCCGCTCACGCGTTGTCGCGGCAAGCGGCAGCGCCGCCTCGTGGCAGATCCTGGCCACGGCCGTCGCCTCCGGTTCGGTGGCAAGGCCGAAAAGGTAGCCCTTGAAGACATGCGCCATGACAAAACCGGGGTCCTGCGCGATGGCGCGATCGACGGATTTCACGGGATCGCCAATGAAACACTGCAATTCGCGCACGGCCTGGCCGTAGGGCGCGAATCCAGCTTCCGTCGCGCCCGAAAATGCCAGGCCAAATGCGTCCCTGATGGCCATGCGAGAGTCCCCGGTCGAGGCCCGATGGG
The DNA here is from genome assembly GCF_006658535.1 of Mesorhizobium sp. B2-4-13. NCBI lineage: Bacteria > Pseudomonadati > Pseudomonadota > Alphaproteobacteria > Hyphomicrobiales > Phyllobacteriaceae > Mesorhizobium > Mesorhizobium sp. B2-4-13. Next base: position 28,324 of record NZ_VFVB01000017.1, read on the forward strand.
CATGATGCCCACGGTCCAGCGTGATCTTAAAGCATAGGCCACGGCCATTTCACGAGTCGCGCCGCGGCATGTCAGACATTTTTGCAGTTCATCAACCATGGGAGACAGAATAGGCTTTGTAAAACTGGACGAATTGTGGCTTGATTGCGGCGCGGGTAAGGGGCTTGAAATCGCGATCTGAGAGGGGACGCGATGCGGCATTTTGAAATACAGGTTCCGAACAGCGGTTCGGAGCACATTGGCAGGGCTGTTTCTTTGCTGCAGCGAAAGCCCAGGCGGATCAATGCTGGGTTTATTAGCTTACTTGCAACTACGACCCTTATGTTGCTGCCGAACTCCGCGGCCCTGGCGGCATGCCTGCTGGTTCCGTCTCCGGGCAATGACGTCTTCACTTGCGATAGTGGCGATTCGGGCGGCAGCCTCAACGACACCATCGGCAACAACACGCTGAACTTTCCCGCCGGCGGCACCGGCCAGGTGAGCGGTAACGTCACCTTCGGCCCGGGCACGGACCGCATCAACATGCAGTCAGGCACCATCACCGGCACGGTCGATCAGGGTGACGGCACGGATTTCTTCACCATCGGCGGCGGCACCGTCGCCGGCAATGTCCAGCAGGGCGCCGGCATCGACGACTTCAACATGAGCGGCGGCCAGGTCGGTTCGCTGAACCAGGGCGACGGGCTGGACACCTTCACCATGACCGGCGGGCGCATCGTCGATTTCTTCGACGACGGCGACCGTGCCGTGATGACCGACGGCCGCATCGGCCGCGTCAACATGAAGCTCGACAAGAACTATTTCAACATGTCGGGCGGCATCATCGACCGCAACCTGGTCACCGGCTTCGACCAGGACACCATCATTCTCTCCGGCGGCACGATCGGCGGCAACATCAGCGTCAGCGGCGGCAACGACAGCGTGACGATCACGGGCGGCACCGTCGGCGGCGATGTGCTGATGAGCTTCGGCGCGGACAATTTCGTGTGGAATGGCGGCGGCATCATCTATGGCGCCGTCGACCTCGGCGGCGACAACGATACGGCAAAGCTGAGCAACCTGACCAAAGCCAATCTGGGCGGCGCCGACGCGCTGAATGGCGGTCTCGGCACCGATACGCTGACCTTCGATAACGTCAAGCTCGACGGCATCAGCCGGATCCAGAACTGGGAGACCGTCGACGCCACCAACGACACCCAGCTCACGCTGGACGGCAATCTCGTGCTTGGAGACAGCGGCACCGGCACGGGATCGCTCAATGTCGATGCCGCGAGCACGCTCTATGGCGGCGGCTTCAACGCATCGATCCAGGCCTTTACGTCGGGCCAGCTTGCGGACGTCGTCAATGCAGGCCGCATCGACCTGACCAATGGCAGTACCGGCGCGACGGACCGGCTGATGATTTCGGGCAATTACACCGGGCTCGGCGGCCTGCTGCTCATCCAGACCGAGCTCGGCGATGATTCGTCGGCGTCGGACAGGCTGGTGCTTTCGGGCGGCACGGCTTCCGGCTCGACCGGCATCGCGGTGGTCAATGTCGGCGGCGCGGGGGCCGAAACGATGCAGGACGGCATCATGGTCGTCCAGGCGGTCAACGGCGCCACCTCCACCTCAAGCGCCTTCGCGCTCGACGTGCCGGTCGCGGCAGGCGCCTTCGAATATTATCTGTTCAAGGGTGGCGTCACCGCAGGCAGCGCGGAGAACTGGTATCTGCGCTCGTCGCTGATAACGCCGACATCGCCGGCCGCGGCGCCGCCGGCGGCAGAACCAACACCCGCGCCGGAACCGGTGCCGCCCGAGACCGAACCTCCGCCGCCGCCATCCGCGCTGCCGCCGGTGCCGGCGCCGACCGAGGGCGATATCAACACTCCGCCGGCCGACCCGACGCCGCCCGTGCAGGCTAGCGATCCGGTGCCCGTGCCGCCGCCACTGCCGCCGCCGGCGCCGGCGGCTGATCCACCGCCACCGCCCCCGCCGGTCCCGACCGCCGTGCCCGATCTTCCGATGCCCGCGGCAGGGGAGGAAATCCTGCTCTATCGCGTCGAGGTGCCGGTCTATTCCGCGGTGCCGCCTGTGGCCGAGCATCTGGCGATGACGACACTTGGCACCTTCCATGAGCGGCGCGGCGAACAGAGCCTGTTGTCGAACACGGAGCTGTCGCCGGTCTGGGGCCGCATCTACGGCCAGGACGCGAAGATGGGCTGGTCGGGAACGGTGTCGCCGTCCTTCGACGGCACCTTGTTCGGCCTGCAGGCGGGCTTCGACGTCTTCGGACGCGAAACCGCGTCGGGCGGGATCGATCGCGCCGGCCTGTTCGTCGCCTATGCCAGCATGAAGGGCGATGTGCGCGGCCAGGCGCTGGGGCAGAATGATCTGTCCGTCGGCGGCATCGATCTCAGCGGCACCAGCGTCGGCGGTTACTGGACCCGCATCGGCCAAGGCGGCTGGTACCTCGACGGCGTCCTCATGGCCACCTTCTTCGGCGGCGACGCGACGTCGTCGCGCGATGTCGGCATCGACATTGGCGGAACAGGTGTCACCGCCTCGCTGGAGGGCGGCTATCGCATTGCGCTGGCGCAGGGCTGGACGCTCGAACCGCAGGCGCAACTGATCTGGCAGCATCTGTCGCTCGACGATGCCAAGGATCGTTTCTCGTCGGTTTCCTTCGATAGCGAGGGCAGCGTCACCGGCCGGATCGGGGCTCGGCTGCAGGGCGAGTCCGCTGTCAATGGCATAGCGCTGCAGCCCTACCTCAAGGCCAATATCTGGCATGATTTTGGCGGCACCGATCGTGTCAGCTTCGACACCACCGACATCTCGACGGAGGGCAGGTCAACCTCGTTCGAGTTCGGCGGCGGTATTGTCGCCAAGGTGACCGACAAGGTCAGCATCTTCGCCACCGGCGACTACACCACCAATCTCGGCGGCGACAAACGCCGCATCCTCGAGGGCAATCTGGGCTTCAGCGTTAAATGGTGAGGCCCTCCGGGCCTCACCCGCGTCAGGACATCAATTGCCGGAACGCATCGCCACCGTGGCGATGCCGGCGCCGACCAGGAGCGTGCCGCCGGTGCGGTTGAAGATGCGGATCGCCTTGGGATTGCGCACCACGTTGCGGGCGCGTGCCGCGATCAGCGCGTAACCGAAGGCGTTGGCGAAGGCGAGCGCCAGGAAGGTCGTCTCGAAGATCAGCATCTGCGTCCGGAAGTCGGCGTGCCGGTCGAGGAACTGCGGCAGGAAGGCGACGAAGAAGGTGATGCTTTTCGGGTTGAGCGCGGTGACCAGCCAGGCATGCGCCATCATCTTGGCCGACGACACCGCGTCGGTGCGTGGTTCAGCCTTCAGCGTGCCGCCGGCGCGGAACAGTTTCACGCCGAGATAAATCAGATAGCCGGCGCCGATCAGTTTCAGGATGGTGAAAACACCAGCCGAAGCGGCAAGCAGCGCGCCGATGCCCAGCATCGACAAGGTCATGGCGGTGAAGTCGCCGAGCGCCACGCCGACGGCCATCGGCAAAGCGGTGCGCCAGCCCTGGCCCAGCGCATAGGAGACGACCAGAAGGATTGTCGGGCCCGGGATGATGAGGAGGATGGTCGACGCGGCAGTGAAGGCGGCCCAGTTTTCGAAGGACATGCTCGTCTCCCTTGAGCTCAAAGAAGAGGATAAATCCTTGGCTCCCGAAGAATGTAAAGGGGCCGAATCCTTGTTTTTGCGTATTCCGGCCGGGCAACCGGCACGACTCTTACGGCACCGCGACGTCAATTGCGCCAGCGGCAAAAAGCTTGATGACGGTTTCAACGTCTTGCAGATGTTTAATGGCGACCGCGCGGGAGGGCGGAGCGGCGCCTCGGCAAGGCGCAAACGCAAGCAGCGCAAGGCATTCACGCTTTATCAACCATGAATGATGAAAATGCCCACTATCCGGCCGGACCGTGCTTCCCGCCGACAGCGTAGGGTTTGGTATATGCGTGAGTTGCCGCAAGGTCCGACGCCGCCACGAAACGGCGACGCAGTCGAAACCGATCTTCTTCTTTCCCGCCGCGCCGTCCTGTCCGGGGCGGGCGCTTTGGCATTGCTCGGCGTCGCCGGCTGCTCGACCTCGGGTGGTGGCGATCTGCCGGCGCTGCAGCTCGACGATACGGTCACCGGTTCGGTGCCGATCCGGCCCTCGATCAGCGTCGACAAGAACATCACCAGCCCCGACGTCATGTATGCCTCCTTGACGGATAACGGCTTCAACGTGCCCGAGGTGCCCTATCTCAAGGTCAAGCCGGAGTTCCGTCGCCAGATCGTCGTCGATACGACCGGCGAGGCGCCCGGCACCATCGTCGTGCATCTCAAGGAACGCATGCTCTATCTCGTCCAGCCGGGTGGCGACGCCATCCGCTACGGCGTCGGCATCGGCAAGGACGGTTTCCGCTGGTCCGGCCGCGCCAACATCCAGTACGGCAGGGAGTGGCCGACCTGGACGCCGCCGCCCGAAATGATCCAGCGCAAGCCGGAACTGGTGAAGTGGCAGGGCGGCCAGCCCGGCGGCCTGACCAATCCCCTCGGGGCGCGTGCGCTCTACATCTACCAGGACGGCAAGGACACCGGCTACCGCATCCATGGCTCGCCGGAATGGTGGAGCATCGGCCAGGCGATGTCGTCGGGCTGCGTGCGCTTGATCAACCAGGACATTATCGACCTCTACAGCCGGGTTTCGAAGAAAAACCCCGTCGTCGTCATGTGATCGTCCAGCCCTCCGTTTCTCCCGTTGCGCGATGCGGCAAGACAGGCCAAGGTGACCTGAAAACCATCGCCTAGAGCCGGATGATTTCAGGTCCGTTCGATCTGAAATCCGAATCCGCCTCTTTCGGCGTCATGCTCCAGGGAGACATCAAGCATGGCCGGAACTTTCGTTATCGCGCAGGGCGGCGGCCCGACCGCCGTCATCAACCAGACAGTCGTGGGCGCCACGCTGGAGATCCGCAGGCGCCATCCCGGCGCCAAGGTGCTGGGCTCCCTGCACGGCGTGCGCGGCATCCGTGACGGCAACTATGTCGACCTCTCCGCGATCCCGGAGGACCGGCTGCGGCTGATCGCCGGAACGCCGAGCGCCGCCCTCGGGTCGACGCGCGACAAGCCGGATGCCGCCTATTGCGAGGTCATCCTGAAGGGCCTGCAGAAGGCGGGCGCCGACGCTTTCATCTATATCGGCGGCAACGACACCTCGGGCACGCAGCAGATCCTGACCGATGCCGCCGGCGGCAAGATCGCTTTCGTCCATGCGCCGAAGACCATCGACAACGATCTCGAGGAAAACGACCATACGCCGGGCTTCATGTCCGCGGCCGAATTCGTCGCTGGCGCCTTCCTGTCCGTCGATCTCGATTTCCGCGCACTTCCCGGCATCTATGTCGGCATCGTCATGGGCCGCCATGCCGGCTTCCTGACCGCGGCGTCGGCGGCCTGGCAGCTCGATTCCGACAGCGGCCCGCATCTGGTCTACGTCCCGGAGCGGCCGTTCTCCGCCGCCGGTTTCATCGACGACGTGCGCGCCACCCTCGACCGCCACAAGCGCTGCATCGTCGCCGTGTCGGAAGGCGTCAGCACCGCCGACGGCAAGGCACTGGTCGAAGGCCTGGTGCCGGCGGACAAGCTCGAGCGCGACCAGCACGGCAACGTGAAACTCTCGGGCAGCGACCTGCCGGCGGCGCTCGAACGGGCATTGGCCGAGGGGCTGCCGGGCAAGCGTGCCCGCGTCGACGCACTCGGCTACATGCCGCGCGGTTATGTCGGCTCCATCAGCCCGGTCGATGCGCAGGAGGCCTTCGATGCAGGCGCCTTTGCCGTCGGCGTGGCCGAACAGGGCGGCGGCTCGGTGGCGTTGCAATATGATGGCAGCAAGATAGTGCTGAAGAAGGTGCCGCTGAAGAACGTTGCCGGCAAGACCCGCCACATGCCCGACGATTTCATGAAGCCCGACGCCAACCAGTTGTCCGAGGCCGGAATGGCCTATCTCAAGCGGCTGGTGCCCGAAAAATACAAGGTCGGAAAGCCGTTCGTCTGATGCCGGGTCCGCTTGATGCCCGGCTCACACCTGATGCCCGGCTCACACCTGATGGATAACTGGTTCTCCAGGCGCATCGTCGACGGCAGGACGACGATGCTGACCGAGCCGTTCGTGCACGACTATGTGCGCGCCAATATCTGGCATTTCACCGGCCGCGACGCCGACCTTCTGGTCGACACCGGGATGGGCATCTGTCCGCTGGCGCCGGAGATAAGGACGCCCGAAGGCAAGCCGCTTCTGGTCGTCGCCACCCATATCCACCTCGACCATGTCGGCTCGCTGCACGAATTTCCGCTGCGGGCCGGGCCAAGGATGAGCGCAGCGCAATTCGAGAGCATGGATGAGGCCGCGACTTACGCCTACATGTTCCACGATCTCGAGGGGGCCGTTTCGAGATTGCCGGCGCCTGGCTGGAAGTCGGCCGACTATGCGATAGCGCCGGCACCGTTGACGCGTATGCTCGACGAAGGCGACGTGGTCGATCTAGGCGACCGCCGGTTTCGGGTGCTGCATCTCCCCGGACATTCGCCGGATTCGATCGCGCTTTTCGATGAGGCCGACGGCCTGTTTTTCAGCGGCGACGCCATCTATGACGACACGCTGATCGACGATTTGCCGGATTCCGACCGGGAGGCCTATCGCAACACGATGCGCCGGCTGCTCGACCTGCCGATCAGGATCGGCCATGGCGGCCACGGCCCGAGCTTCGACGGCGGGCGCATGCGCGAAATCGCGTCGGCCTATCTGCGATCCGTAAGCGCACTCTGAATTAAATCTTCGTAAGGTCGGGCTAAAACCCTAAATCGCGCAGATCGGCGCCCTAGATAGTTGTTGTCGATCCGGCCGGCTGCCATGCGTGGCGAGGCAGGCAACCCGGGCCGTCGGCACGCTGACGGGCACTTCTCCCAGGAAGACCCGCGGCGCGGATCAACCCCTCGCCCGGACAGAACGACCATGTCAAACCTGAGCATTCTTCGTAGGCATCGCGTCGCCGCCCTGCTGGGCGCCGCGCTGCTGGTTTCTCCCTTTGTCGTCTCATTCGCCGACAGCGCGAACGGCGTCGGCACGGGCAACACGGTTGCAACGACGCAGACCCCCGTTGCCGGGACCTCGGCCCCGAGGGGTTCGTTGGCGCCGATCGTGGCCACGACCAAGCCGGCCGTCGTGACCGTGTCCACGGTCATGAAAGGACAGCCGGAAGCAATGAACGAAGCGTCGCCCTTCGATGGCGCCTCGCCCTTCGACGACTATTTCCGCCAGTTCTTCGGCGATCAGGGCATGCCCGCTCCCAAGACGCCTCCGCAACAGCGGTTGCCGCGGGCCGAAGCGCTCGGTTCGGGCTTCATCGTCGGTGCCGACGGCACCATCGTCACCAACAACCATGTCGTCGACGGCGCTTCCTCGATAAAGGTCACGCTCGACGACGGCACGGAGCTCCCGGCCAAGCTGGTCGGTCACGATGCCAAGAACGACCTCGCCGTGCTGAAGATCAACGCCGGCAAGTCGTTGCCAACCGTGAAATGGGGCGACTCCGACAAGCTCATGACAGGCGACCAGGTGCTGGCGATCGGCAATCCGTTCGGCATCGGCACCACGGTAACGGCCGGTATCGTCTCGGCGCGTGGCCGCGACCTGCATAGCGGGCCCTTCGACGATTTTATCCAGATAGACGCGCCGATCAATCACGGCAATTCCGGCGGCCCGCTGGTGGACGTCAACGGGAATGTCGTCGGCATCAACACGGCGATCTATTCGCCCAATGGCGGCAGCGTCGGTGTCGGTTTCGCCATTCCGTCGGACCAGGCCGAGAAGGTGGTCGCCAAGCTGATGAAGGGCGGCAACATCGAATACGGCTATCTCGGCGTCGAGATCCAGCCCGTCACCCCGGATGTGGCAAGCGCCATCGGGCTGGACCGTCCCAGCGGTGCCTTGGTCTCGCAGGTCAATGACGGCTCGCCCGCGGCCAAGGCCGGCGTCGAGACCGGCGACGTCATCACCGGCTTCGCCGGGCAGGACGTCAAGGATCCCAAGGACCTGTCACGAGCCGTCGCCGACGTCGCGCCGGGTGCCAAGGAGAGACTGGATGTCTGGCGCAAGGGCAAGGCCATGCAGATCTCGGTGGAGGTCGGACGCAACAGCGACGATGTGAAAACGGCGTCTACGGATGACTCCAGCGCGCCGGGCACCGAACAGGGTTCCCGCGTGCCGGCCGTCGGCCTTGGCTTGATGGATATCACGCCGGACATCCGCCAGCAGATGAACCTGCCCGAGAACGAGCACGGCGCGGTGGTTGCGAGCGTCAATCCCGACAAGCCGGCAGCGACTGCCGGCATCCAGCCGGGCGATGTCATCGTCGCCGTCAACCAGGCTCCGGTGAAGAGCGCCAGGCAGGTGACCCAAGCGATTGCCCAAGCCGGCAAATCCGGACGCAAATCGGTGCTGCTTCTGGTGGAGCGTGGCGACACCCAGATCTATGTCGCCGTGCCGTTCGCCAATGGCTGACACATAAACAGCGGCGTGGCGGGCTTGTGGAGCGCCCGCCACCCCCAGTCTACCGGCTACAACTTGCGCAGCGCCACTTCCTCGATCAGGTGGTCGGCGCCCTTGCGCAGGATCAAGTCGGCGCGGGCACGCGTCGGCAGGATGTTTTCGCGCAGGTTCTTCAGGTTGATGTTGGTCCACAGGCCCTCGGCGATCGCCTTGGCCGCATCCTCCGACAGCTGCGAATAGCGGTGGAAGAAGGAGTCCGGATCGCGGAAGGCGGTTTCGCGCAGCCGCATGAAGCGGGAAATATACCAATTGTGGATCAGCTTCTCGTCGGCATCGATGTAGATGGCGAAGTCGAAGAAGTCCGACAGGAAGGGCACGATCTTGCCGTCCTGCGGCAGCTTGCCCGGCTGCAGCACGTTGATGCCTTCGAAGATCAGGATGTCGGGCCGGTCGATGGTGACGAACTCGCCGGGGATGACGTCATAGGTAAGGTGCGAATAGACCGGCGCGCGGACATCGGGCAACGCCGACTTGATACCCGAGAGGAAACGCAGCAGCGCGCCGACATCGTAGCTGTCGGGGAAACCCTTGCGCTCCATCAGGTTTTCGCGGCGCAGCACCTCGTTGGGCAGCAGGAAGCCGTCCGTGGTGATGAGGTCGACCTTGGGGCTCGACGGCCATCGCGCCAGCAATTCCTTCAGCACGCGCGCCGTGGTCGATTTGCCGACCGCGACAGAACCGGCAATGCCGATGATGAAAGGCGTTTTGGCCACGTCGGCGGCGTTGAAGAAAGCCTGGCGCTGCCGGAACAGAAGCTGGCTCGCCTCGACATGCGCCGACAAAAGCCGCGACAAGGACAGATAGATGCGCTTGACCTCTTCGAGGTCGACCGGGTCATTGAGCGAACGCAGGCGGCGGAACTCGTCCTCGCTCAGCGTGAGCGGCGTATCGGCGCGGAACCGCGACCATTGCTCGGCCGAGAAGAAGCGAAACGGAGAGTATTTCTCGGTTGGCGCGAGCTGATCCATCGAGATACCTGCCCTTCCTCCCGATCAGCCCTTGGGCCGCGACGCCTTCTCGGCGATGCCCGAACGCCCGGTACGGGCTTCGAGCTCCTTGAGCACGTCGTTCAACGGGACACCCGAGATGCCGAGAACGACAAGCCAATGATATATAAGATCGGCGCTTTCGGAAACGAGGCCCTGTTTGTCGCCCTTGACGGCGGCGATCACGGTCTCGACCGCCTCCTCGCCGAGTTTCTGCGCCGCCTTGTCGATGCCCCGGGCGTAAAGCTTGGCCGTCCACGAATCCGGATCGCCGGAATGGGCGCGGTCGCTGACGATTTTTTCCAGGTCGGAGAGCGAAAACTCGGCCATGTCGATCTATCTTCTTGTTTAAGCCGGGTTTTTCCCGAAAGCCGGCTTCGGGAGCATGCTCTAGGACCTGTTGCCCAGCGAGTCCAGCCGCATCGGCAGGCCGGCCTTGGCCATATGCGCCTTGGCTTCGGCGATGGTGTAGGTGCCGAAATGGAAAATGGACGCCGCCAGCACAGCACCCGCACGGCCGTCGCGAATGCCTTCGACCATGTGGTCGAGCGTGCCGACGCCACCCGAAGCGATGACCGGCGCGCGCACCGCGTCCGACACCGCGCGGGTCAGCGCGATGTCGTAGCCGGCCTTGGTGCCGTCGCGGTCCATCGAGGTCAACAGGATCTCGCCGGCGCCGCGATCGACCATTTTCCGCGCGAATTCCACGGCGTCGATGCCGGTCTTCTCGCGCCCGCCATGGGTGAAGATCTCCCAGCGGTCGGCCTCGCCGGGGCCGGAGACTTTCTTGGCGTCGATGGCGACGACGATGCATTGGTTGCCGAACTTGTCGGCCGCTTCGGCGACGAAATCCGGGTTCTTCACCGCCGCCGTGTTGATCGAGACCTTGTCGGCCCCGGCCAGCAGCGATTTTCGGATGTCGGCCACCTGGCGCACGCCGCCGCCGACGGTCAGCGGCATGAAGCATTGTTCCGCGGTGCGGGCGATGACGTCGAAGATGGTCTCGCGATTGTCCGACGAGGCGGTGATGTCGAGAAAGCAGAGTTCGTCGGCGCCGGCGGCATCATAGGCCTTGGCGGCCTCCACCGGATCGCCGGCGTCGATGAGGTCGACGAAATTGACGCCCTTGACGACACGGCCGTCCTTGACATCGAGGCAAGGGATGACGCGGGCTTTCAGCATCAGCGGCCCTCTATCGTGGCAAGCAGATCCTTGAGCAGCTGACCGACCAACGGCGGCACATCGGCTTGGGCATCGAAGGCCGGATCGTAAGCGGAAACGGTGATGCCGACGACCGGTACCGCAAGCGCCATGGCGCAGGCCGCGTCGCGCAGCTGCTCCGGGTTCGGTCCGCCCGATGTGACGTAGCGGTTGGCCTGCAGCGCCTTGGGGTCGTGCACGTCGAGATCGAGATGCATGTGCACGCTGTTGGCGCCGGCGGCCTTCAGTTTTTCCGTCGCTTGCGCCACGCCTGGACATTCCGTCCGGATGACAGGCAATGTTTCGAGAAGGTTTTCCTCCGCCGGATCGAGATCGCGGGCGTTGAGGAGCACGCAGCGCGCGGGATCGATCGGCCTGAAGCCGGGAATGGCGGCCGCCATCGGACGCCAGCACAGGCCGAGCACCGTCGACAGCGCCATGCCGTCGAGAAAGCCGTAGACGGACGTCTCCGGCGTGTTGAGGTCGCCGTGCTGGTCTGCCCAGATGATGGCGTCGGCGCCTTCGCCGGCGACCGCGCCGGCTGACGTCAGGCAGTTTCCGGCCAGCACGATGGGGAACCGCCCCCTGTCGCGGGCCATGCGGACCTCGCCCGAGACGGCGTTGCAGACGGCAAAACCCGTGGCGATCTCGCGCTCCTGGCCGTCGCCGACCCTGCCGATATCCTCGACCGTGACGTCGTGGCCGGCAAGGGTCAGGGCATCGACAAGCCCGCCCGATATCAGCGCGTCGGGCCCCTGGCCCATGCCGCCATGATAGTGGCCGCTGTCATAGGAGGCCAGGATGAGCGAAACTTTCACGACCGCGCCTCCATCGCCGGCCGGCCCCGCAGGATCGCCAGCGCCTCTGTGGGATCGATGCGGCCGTCATAGAGGGCACGGCCCGAGATCGCGCCTTCGAGTTTTTTCGCATCGGGCATGGTCATGCGCACGATGTCGGCGATCGAGGCCAGTCCGCCCGAGGCGATGACCGGGATCGACACCGCGTCGGCGAGGTCGATGGTGGCGTCCCAGTTGATGCCGGTCAGCACGCCGTCGCGGTCGATGTCGGTATAGATGATGGCGGCGACGCCGGCGCCCTCGAATTTCCTGGCCAGTTCGATGACGCCGAGGCTCGAGGCTTCCGCCCAGCCTTCGACCGCCACCTTGCCGCCCTTGGCGTCGATGCCGACGGCGACCTTGCCCGGAAATGCCTTGCAGGCCTGCCTGACCAGATCGGGATCGCGCACCGCCACCGTGCCGAGAATGACGCGGGCCAGCCCACGGTCGAGCCAATCCTCGATCTGCTCCAGCGTGCGAATGCCGCCGCCGAGCTGCACCGGGTTCTTGGTCCCCTTCAGGATGGCTCCGACCGCGGCGCTGTTGACGCTCTGGCCCTGGAAGGCGCCGTTCAAGTCGACGACATGCAGCCACTCGAAGCCCTGCTCTTCAAAGGCTTTTGCCTGCGCGGCGGGGTCATCATTGTAGATCGTCGCGGTCGCCATATCGCCGTGCTTCAGCCGCACGCATTGGCCGTCCTTGAGGTCGATGGCTGGAAACAGGATCACTTAGGCACCCTCGACGATCGCGAAATGTCCGGTCGAAGCCGCCAGTCTGTTCTGCAACGCTGTCTGGTAGGCTGGCGATCGATAGCAGCTGAGCGCGGTTTCATAAGAGTCGAACTCGACCACCACCTGCCTGTCAAATTCCGATCCTTCGGGATTGGTCACTTGTCCGCCGCGCACAAGATAGCGGCCTCCGAAAGACGAAACCGCGTCGCCGATGGCGTCGCGGTAACGCTGATATCCTTCCGGGTCTGTCACCGTCAGCATTACCAGCCAATAGCCCTTCTTGCCCATGGTTCAGGGCCTCCAGCGCAGGAAATTGGTGATCAGCGCCAGGCCCAGCGCCTGGCTCTTCTCAGGATGGAACTGCGTGCCGGCGAGATTGTCACGGGCGACCGTGGCCGTCACCGGGCCCCCATAGTCGGCGACCGCGAGGATCTCGTCCGGCTTTTTTGCGTCGAGATGGTAGGAGTGGACGAAATAGGCATGCAGTCCCGCCGCGCCGGTCGGAATGCCGGAGAACAATGGGTGCTTATGCCTCAATTCGATCGTGTTCCAGCCGATCTGCGGGATCTTCAGCGCCGGATCGGAAGGCGTGATCTCCTTGACGTCGCCCGATATCCAGCCGAACCCGTTGGTGACGGTCTTTTCGAGGCCGCGCTCGGACATCAGCTGCATGCCGACGCAAATTCCCAGGAAAGGCCGGCCCTTGGCGATGGCGACGTCCTCGACCGCCTCCCACATGCCGTCCACGGCACGCAGGCCGGCCGCGCAATCGGCGTAAGCGCCGACGCCGGGCAGGACGATGCGGTCCGCGGTGCGCACCCGGTCGGCATCGGCCGTCAGGTCGACCTCGGCCGCGATGCCGGCCTCGCGCGCGGCGCGCTCGAAGGCCTTGGTGGCCGAGCGCAGATTGCCCGAACCGTAATCGATGATCGCAACCCGCATCTCAGCGCCGTCCCGGAATGTGGGTCAGCCCCAGCGCCATGCCGGGCTGCGCCGGGCGCGCCAAAGCGGCATCGGGAATGATGCGCGGCGCGGGTGCTGCTTCATCCGAAAGCCCTTCCACCTCAAGGGCATAGCGCATGTCGGCATCGCTGAGCCAGCCGGCCTCGACGACGCCCCACTCATGCCAGCCGCGGCGGCGCAGTGCCGCGATGCGCAAGCCCTGTCCTTCCAGTCCGACATAGAGCGAGACGAGCAGCGACAAAAGCGAGCCGGCCACACCGAGGCCAAGTCTCTGGCCAAGCATTGAAAGCACGCCCATGACGACAAAGGCGAGCGCCGCTTCGACCCACATCCGGTGCCAGGCAAGCCACAGCGGCGGCACCAGCAGGCCGAGCCAGGTGAAGCCGTCGCGGACTAAGGTCGTCGTGTCGACTTTCTCGCTGCGGCCAGGCGGCTCCATCACGACATAGGCGGTCATGAGGCTATCCCTTCAAAGAACCCTTGGTGGAGGGAACCGCGTCAGGCTGGCGCGGATCGCGCTCGAGCGCGGCGCGCAGCGCGCGCGCCACCGCCTTGAAGCAGGTCTCGGCGATATGATGGTTGTTGGCGCCATAATGGTTGGTGACATGCAGCGTGATGCCGGCGTTCTGCGCCAGCGCCTGGAAGAATTCGCGCACCAGTTCGGTGTCGAAGGTGCCGATCTTGGGCGACGAGAACGACACGTTCCAGACCAGGAAGGGGCGGCCCGACACGTCGATCGCCGCGCGCGTCAGCGTCTCGTCCATGGCAAGGTCAATCGAGGCGTAGCGCATGATGCCGCGCCGCTCGCCCAACGCCTTGGTCAGGGCCTGCCCGAGCGCGATGCCGGTGTCCTCGACCGTGTGGTGGTCGTCTATGTGCAGGTCGCCCGTCGCCCTGACGGTCATGTCGATCAGGGAATGGCGGGAAAGCTGGTCCAGCATATGGTCGAAGAAGCCGACACCGGTGGCGATGTCCGATTTGCCGGAGCCGTCGACATGGACCGACACGGAGATGTCGGTTTCCCCAGTCTTGCGGCTTGCATCGGCGGAACGAGGCGCCATCACTCTATCCTTGTGCCAGTGGTACAGATCGTGACCGGTTCACGGGTCTCAAGCGCTCGCTGGCTTGAAAACGAGAGCCTTCTAGCAGCATGATCCGGCGATTGCCAGTTGCGATCCCGGCCGCTATCGAGCGGTTTGCAATCATTGGCCCCGTGCATACATATGGCCGATCAAAGTCACTCGTACCGCGCCAAATCGCCTTTTGAAGGGATGGTGCGAATCGGAGCCAAGAGAAATGTCCAATGAATTGACCATGCACGCCACGACCATCGTGACGGTGCGCAAGGGCAACAAGGTGGTGATCGCCGGCGACGGCCAGGTCAGCCTGGGCCAGACCATCATGAAGGGCAATGCCCGCAAAGTGCGCCGCATCGGCAAGGGCGGCAATGTGATTGCCGGTTTCGCGGGCGCCACCGCCGACGCCTTCACGCTGCTGGAACGCCTCGAAGCCAAGCTCGAACAATATCCCGACCAACTGACGCGCGCCTGCGTCGAGCTCGCCAAGGACTGGCGCACCGACCGCTATCTGCGCCGGCTGGAGGCGATGATGCTGGTCGCCGACAAGTCGGTCTCGCTGGCGCTGACCGGCAATGGCGACGTGCTGGAACCCGAACATGGCGTCATGGCAATCGGTTCGGGCGGCAATTACGCGCTCGCTGCGGCGCGCGCGCTGATGGACACCGACAAGGATGCCGAGGAGATCGCCCGCAGGGCGATGCAGATCGCGTCCGACATCTGCGTCTACACCAACAACAATTTCGTCGTCGAAACGCTCGATGCCGCCTGAAGCAGACCATGACCCCGCAAGGTGGGAACCGGTTTTCGGAAAAGATCATGGTCAAACAAGAAAGTAGCTACGATTTTCGGCCGGTGACCAAAAAGGACCTGCCGATGATCGCCGGCTGGCTCGCCGAGCCTCATGTTGCGGAGTGGTGGGACGATCCCGAGACGGAAATCGCGGAGATTGCCGATCACCTAGACTCGATTTCCGTCGAGCCGCTGATCGTTGAGCTCGACGGAAAGCCGATCGCCTATCTGCAGAGCTATGACCCGCACATGGAAGACGGCCATCCCTATGCCGATCAGCCGTTCGGCACGCTGGGCATCGATGTCTCGATCGGCCGGCCGGAACTGATCGGCATCGGCCATGGCTCTGCCATCGTGCGTCAGTTCGTCGAAGACCTGTTCGAGGAAGGCGTGCCGCGTGTCATCATCGATCCCGACCCCGCCAATCTCAGGGCCATCCGCGCCTATGAAAAGGCGGGTTTCCGGGCCATTGATCGCAGGCAGTCGATCCATGGCGACGTCGTGCTGATGGCGATCGATGCCGAAGACGCGCAAGAGGGGTAATCCAGGGCATGGTCACATCCAGCGAGGACAAGGGCCTTTCGGCCTACGAAGACAGCTGGCGGATGGGGCTGCTGATCGTCGCCGGCCTGCTCGTCGCCCAGGCTCTCACGCTCTACCTGATGGGCCATCCGCCGATCTGCACCTGCGGCTATGTCAAGCTGTGGCATGGCGTGGTGAACAGTTCGGAGAACTCCCAGCACATTTCGGACTGGTACACTTTCTCGCACATCATCCACGGCTTCCTGTTCTATGCGCTGGCCCGGTTCCTGTTCCCGCGCTCGCCGATCGGCTTGCGGCTGGCATTCGCCGTCCTCGTCGAGGGCGGCTGGGAAATCCTCGAAAACAGCCCGTTCATCATCGAGCGCTACCGCGCCGGCACCATTTCGCTCGATTATTACGGCGACTCGATCATCAATTCGGTGTCCGACACACTGGCCATGGTGCTGGGATTTGTGATGGCGCGAAGGCTACCTATATGGGTGATCGTTAGCCTCGCCATCCTCTTCGAACTGGGTACCGGCTACCTTATCCGGGACAATCTTACACTCAACGTGATCATGCTGCTGCATCCGTTCGAGGCCATCAAGCAGTGGCAAAGTGGAATTTAGTGATATGAGCACATTTTCTCCCCGCGAAATCGTTTCGGAACTCGACCGCTTCATCATCGGCCAGAAGGACGCCAAGCGCGCCGTGGCCATTGCCTTGCGCAACCGCTGGCGCCGCCAGCAGCTCGAAGGCCAGATGCGCGAAGAGGTGATGCCGAAGAATATCCTGATGATCGGCCCGACCGGCGTCGGCAAGACCGAGATCTCGCGCCGCCTGGCCCGGCTGGCCGGCGCGCCTTTCGTCAAGGTCGAAGCGACCAAGTTCACCGAAGTCGGCTATGTCGGTCGCGACGTCGAGCAGATCATCCGCGATCTGGTCGAAATCGCCATCGGGCTGGTGCGCGAAAAGATGCGCGAGGACGTGAAGGCACGCGCCCACGTCAACGCCGAGGAACGCGTGCTGGAAGCGTTGGTCGGCAAGACGGCGAGCCCGGCGACGCGCGATAGTTTCCGCAAGAAGCTGCGCGACGGCGAACTCGACGACAAGGAAATCGAAATCGAGGTGGCCGACACCGGCAATGGTGGCATGCCCGGCTTCGAAATTCCCGGCATGCCGGGCGCCAATATCGGCGTGCTCAACATCAACGACATGCTGTCGAAGGCAATGGGCGGCAAGAAGACCAAGCTGCGCAAGACGACGGTGAAGGAGTCCTACGACCTGCTGGTCAGCGACGAGTCCGACAAGTTGCTCGACCAGGACGAGGTGGTGCGCCGGGCTCTGGACGCAGCGGAAAATGACGGCATCGTCTTCCTCGACGAGATCGACAAGATTGCCGCCAGGTCGGATATTTCGGGCGGCCCGTCGCGCGAAGGCGTGCAGCGCGACCTGCTGCCGCTGGTCGAGGGCACCACGGTGGCGACCAAATACGGGCCGTTGAAGACGGACCATATCCTGTTCATCGCCTCGGGCGCGTTTCACGTCTCGAAACCGTCGGACCTGTTGCCGGAATTGCAGGGCCGCCTGCCAATCCGCGTCGAACTGCGTGCGCTGGAGAAGGACGATTTCGTCCGCATCCTGACCGAGACCGAGGCGAGCCTGATCAAGCAGTATATCGCGCTGATGAAAACCGAGGGCGTCGAGCTGACCTTCACCGACGACGCCATCGATTCGCTGGCCGGCGTCGCCGTCGACCTCAATGCCAGCATCGAGAATATCGGCGCGCGGCGGCTGCAGACGGTGATGGAGCGGGTGCTGGACGAGATCTCCTACGATGCGCCCGACCGCAACGGCACGGCCGTCACCATCGACGCCGCCTATGTGCAGAAGCATGTCGGAGACCTCTCCAGAAACACCGATCTGTCGCGGTTCATCCTCTGAACGAAGACGCCGGAGCAGTCCGGCGCGGCATCGAGTAACAACTCCGGCAGGAGCCATGTGTGGCCAGATGGTACCATCTGGCCACCTTTCGTCTCGCCGGATGAAGAGGCGCTCTCGACTCGACCAGGTGCTTTACCTAGTTTGCGCGGCAATTCTCTAGGCGGCGGCGCATGAAAAAACTCATCCTGGTCATTCTCGGCTTGACGCTGGCGGCGACGCTGTTCGCCGCCGACGCGGCGACATTGGTGCCGCCGGGAAACCGCAATGCCGAGCAGCCCGACATTCCCGGCGCCTCCAGCCGCCGCACCCAGGCGACCAACACCAGCTTCCAGGCGAAGTATCGCAAGGTCTACGCGCTGTTGCAGAACGACCCCGACCTGCGCGGCAAGATCAAGAAGGCGGCAAGCGCCTATGGCATCGACCCGATGCACATCGTCGGCGCCATCGTTGGCGAGCACACCTACAATGTCGACGCCTATGACCGGCTGCAGACCTATTATGTCAAGGCGATCTCCTACCTCTCGAGCAAGCTCTCCTTCGCCTATGATGGCGAGGACATTACCGATTTCGTGCAGCGGCCGGAATTCAGGAAGTGCGCCGCGATTTCGGACAGCTACGATCTGTGGGAATGCCGTGAACAGGTTTGGAACCGCTCGTTTCGCGGCAAGACCGTCGGCGGCGAGGATTTCCCCGACAACCGGTTCGGCGCCACCTTCTTCCAGCCCTACTATGCCGGCCAGACCTTCGGCCTCGGCCAGCTCAACCCGCTCACCGCCCTGCAGATGAGCGATCTCGTGCACAAGGTCTCCGGCTTGCCGAAGCTCGACGTCTCCGATCCCAATTCGGTCTACAAGACCATCATGGATCCGGACCTGACGCTTCCTTACGTCGCCGCGACGATCAGGAAGTCGATCGACGCCTATAAGAGCATCGCCGGCTTCGACATTTCGGGCAATCCGGGCCTGACCGCCACGCTCTACAATGTCGGCAATCCGGAACAGCGCGCTTATGCGCTGAAGGTGGAAAACGAAAAACGCCGCGCCACCGGCGAGCCGGAGAAGCTGCCGGAAGAGAATTATTACGGCTGGCTGGTCAACGACAAATTGCCGGAGCTGAAGGCGCTGTTTTAGCGGCTCAGGTGCGCTTGCATTAACTCGTCGACGCCTGCGTCGCCCCTCATTGTCCTGCCGGACGTTCGTCGTTCGAAAAGCCAAGCAATTGGCTTTTCGTCCGCTGCGCGGACCACTTCTCAACTCCCCGTATAGTGACGGGGAGAAATGTGCTGTTATCAACGATCTCGCCAATCGTGATGAATTGCGGTGAGGTTGCCATAGCCCCTTCTCCCCGTTCTACGGGGAGAAGATGCCGGCAGGCAGATGAGGGGCGGCGCCGACATCCACAAGGTGCACGACCCCTATGCCGCCAGCAACGCCTTCAGCTTGACTTCAGGCGATCCCAGCGCGTCCGCCGACGGTTTTGCCCGCTTCGCGATCAGCATCTCGGCCAGCCTGATGTCGCGCGCCACCGCATTGCCCGGGCCGATGCCGCTGGCCGCCACCAGCCTGCCGTCTTCGGCCAGATGAAAGAGGATGAAGGCGCCGTCACCGAGATCGCGGCGCACGGTGCTACGGCCTTCGTCGGACAATCCCGCGATCTGCAGGGACAGGCCATACTGATCCGACCAGAACCACGGCACAGCGGCATGCGGCTCGCCGGCGCCCAGCATGTTCCTGGCCGCCAGTGCGCCCTGTTCCTGCGCGTTGCGCCAGGCTTCCAGCCGCACGCGGCGGCCGCCATAGATGGCAAGCGGGAACGAGCAGCAGTCGCCGGCGGCGAAGATGTCGGGATCGCTGCTGCGCAGTTCTGCGTCGACCGCGATGCCGTTTTCGATGGCCAGGCCGGCCTCCGCCGCCAGCCCGGTCACCGGCACGGCGCCGATGCCGATCACGGCGAGGTCGGCAATGATCTCGCGCCCGCCGGCAAGCGTCACCCGCACCTCCTCGCCGTCGTCGGCGACGGCGGAGATGCCTTCCCCGCAGATCACGTCGACACCCTCGGCGACATGCGCGTCATGGATGATTTCGGCGATCTCGGCCGGAACGCCGCGCATCAGGATGCGCGACTGCGCCTCGATGACGGTGACATCTGCGCCGAGCTTGCGCGCCGCCGCGGCAAGCTCGAGGCCGATGAAGCCGCCGCCGATGACGGCGATGCGATTGCCGGCGCTGAGATGAGCGCGGATGGCCAGCGCATCGGCGAAGGTCCTGAGATAGACACAGCGTCCGCCAAGGCCAGGCATCGGCAGCTTGCGTGGGGTCGAGCCAGTGGCCAGCAGCAGCCTGTCGTAGGGCAGCACCGAGCCGTCGGACAGGCGCACCGTGTGCGCCGCGCGATCGATCGCGATCGCCTGAACGGAATGGATATGCCGGATCGCTTTTCCCGCCAGGATTTCGTCGCTGGCGATCGCCTTGATTGCAGGCGCGTCGCTGGCCATCGCCTCCTTGGACAGAGGTGGCCTCTCATAGGGCAGATGCGGCTCGTCGCCGACCAGCGTCACCGGCCCGTCATAGCCGAGATCGCGCAGCGTCAGTGCTGCCCGTCCGCCGCATTCGCCGGCCCCGATGATCACCATTCCCGGCGCCATGCCCTTTACCCGATCTGAACCAGCACTTTGCCGGCGTCGACCTTGACCGGATAGGTCCTGAGGTTGACGCAGGCCGGCGCGCCCCTGGCCGCGCCCGTCTTGTAGTTGAAGCGGCCATTGTGCTTGGGGCATTCGATGATGTCGTCCATCACCAGCCCGTCGGCGAGATGCACCTTCTCATGCGTGCAAAGTCCGTCGGTGGCGAAATAATCGTCGTCAGGGCTGCGATAGATGGCGAAGGTACGCCCGCCATGATCGAAGCGCATCACATCTTCTTCGTCGATGTCACCGGCGGCACAGGCCTCGACCCAATCGCTCATTCAGTCCTCCCCTGGAGTTGTCGGATGTCATTCCGCCGCCGCGGCGACGATGTCGTTGTGGAATTCCTCGCGGTACGGCCTGGCGGTCGGCGGCAGCTCGCGCTTGAGGAAATAATCCTCGTTGCGCAGCTGGCGGCGGAAGGCCGGGATCATCTCGCGGTAACCGGCCAGGATCGAGGGCGTCGGCGCCGGCAAATCGTGCTTGATCAGCGCGTGCAGCCTGGGCAGCGCATGGTAGGGCACCATCGGGAACATGTGATGCTCGACATGGTAATTCATGTTCCAGTAGATGAAGCGGCTGATCGGGTTCATGTAGACGGTACGGCTGTTCAGCCGATGATCGGTGACGTTGTCGGCAAGGCCGCCATGCTGCAGCAGGCCGACCATCACATGATGCCAGGCGCCGTAGAGCCGGGGCAGGCCGACCAGCATCAAAGGCAGGAACGACCCGGTATAGAGTGCCAGCGCGATAGTCGCTGCATAGATCGCCGTCCAGATGCGGGCAATATGGATCGCCTTGGGCTGCTCCTGTTCGGGAATGAAGGTTTTTTCCGCAGCGCTGATGTTGCCTGCGGCGTTGCGCAGCATGTCCGACATCGCGTGCCAGGCGTCGAGCACGCCGACAAAACCGAGGACGAGGCGCGCCAGGTCCGGCGGCCGCATCACCGAGATCTCGGGATCGCGGCCGACGATGATGGTGTCGGTGTGATGGCGCGTGTGGCTCCAGCGCCAGGTCACCGGGTTGCGCATGATCATGAAACAGGCGATCTGATAGACCGCGTCATTCATCCACTGTGTGCGGAACGCGGTTCCGTGGCCGCATTCGTGCCAGCGTGAATCGGTCGACGAGCCGTAGAGCACGCCATAGACGAAGAAGAAGGGCACGCACCACCAGCTACCCCAGAACCAGGCACCGCCGGCGCCGCTGACGATGAGTGCGGCCAGCCAGATCGCGGTGTCGCGGATCGCCGGGCCATCGGAGCGCTGCATCAACTCCTTCATCTGCTTGCGGGGAATGTCGGTGTGATACCACTCGGCCGCCGACAGGCCGTTCTCGACGGCAAGCCGGGCGTCGCGGCCGATCAGGCTGTAGTCACGCCGGGACGGCGCTGCGGTCATGATTGCCTCCCAAGGCAACGGGCTCGATACCCAGAAATAACGCCGCGCCATGATAGACTCAACATCACAAAGATAGTTTCTATCATTTCCTATCAAAGTAAGGTATCGATATCAGGCAATCGAGCGGGGACGATCATGGCGAAACGGCCGACCATCACTGATCTGGCGCGCGTCTCCGGCGTCAGTGTCGCCACGGTGGACCGCGTGCTCAACAATCGCTTGCCGGTGCGCGAGGAAACGGCGCGCCGCGTCTACGAGACCGCGACCGAGATCGGCTATCATGCCGCCGGCCTGATCAAGCAGAGGATGCGCCACGAGCTGCCGGAATACCGGCTAGGCTTCCTGCTTTTGAGAGGCAACGACGTCTTCTACACGGAGTTCGCGCGGCAGCTCGAACTCGCGGTGTCGCAATCGCAGCGCTTCCGCGGCGTCGCCATCATCGACTTCGCCAGTTCGCTGACGCCGGATGAAATCGTCGAGCGCACGCGCAAGCTGGCGGCCAAATGCAGGGCGGTCGCCCTGGTCGGGCCCGATCATCCGGCGCTGACGGTCACCGTCGAGGAGATGAAGGCCAAGGGATTGCCGGTCTTTTCCCTGCTGTCCGACTTCGCGGCCGGCATTCGCGAGGGCTATGTCGGCCTTGACAACCGCAAGGTCGGCCGCACCGCGGCCTGGATGATCTCCAAGGCGGCGAAGCGGCCGGGCAAGGTCGCGCTCTTCGTCGGCAGCCACCGCTTCCACGGCCATGAACTGCGCGAGATCGGCTTCCGCTCCTTCTTCCGCGAGCAGGCGCCGGACTTCACCTTGCTGGAAACGCTGGTCAATCTCGAGGCCAACCAGATCACGCAGGACACGCTGCTCGACCTGCTCGGCCGCCACCCGGACCTCGTCGGCTGCTACGTCGCGGGCGGCGGCATGGAAGGCGCGGTCGCGGCGCTGCGGCAGGCTAGGCCCGCCGAGATGCCGGCGGTCGTCTGCAACGAGATATCGGCGGTCTCGCGGTCCGCCCTGGCGGATGGGGTGCTGACCATGGTGATCTCCACGCCGCTGGCTGCCTTGTGCCGCGAACTGCTCGGCCTCATGGCGCATGCCATCGAGACGGGCGCGGCCAACGCACCCGGCCAGACCTTCCTGCCGTTCGACATCTACCTGCCCGAGAACATCTAGCGAGCTTTGGCCTAAAGCATAGCGCCCGACCTGCATCCAAATTGACGCATTACCGATCGCTAATATATACATACCCAATGGACGGGGATGGGTTTGGGTATATCGCTTTTGGGAGCGACGAGCTCTATGCGCGCGGCGCGCTGTTCAGCGCGCTTCGCTTGCTTCACTATTGCCCGGGTGCCAGGATCACGGTGCTGACCGACCGACCCTCCATTTTCGACGGCTACCCCATCGAAGCGATCGAGCTCACGGCCCAGAGACAGACCGAGATGTCCTTCGGCAATCGATACAGATTTGGCATCAAGGCCGCCGGCATCATCGATCTGCTTCAACGTTGCGAGCGCCTGTTCTTCATGGATGCGGACATGTATCCGACCGGCGACATATCGCGCTGTTTCAACCGAATTTCAGCCTTGTCCTCGATAATGTGGCGGTGCGAAGGGCGCCCAAAGGCTCCCTATCGCTCGCTCGAAGGCGAGGGGCTCTCCATTGGAGGCCGCATCCTGATCGGAGATGAAACGATGTGGGCGAGCGGCGTCCTTGGCGTTCATCATCACAACATTCCGGCGCTGGAGCGAGCATACGCGGCCAGCGAGAAAGTCAGTGAAATCGTGCATTTGCACACCCCGGAACAATTCTGTACCGGCGTCGCGCTATCCCAGGATGGGCGAACGATCAGCCGCCACTGGCTGCCGATCCGCAACTACAGTACCAGGGGAAAGAAGCTCCATGCCCGAAGGCGAATTGGAGCTTTCTTCGATCTCAACGGCAAGCTCAGTGTCGAACGGCAGGTGAAGCAGGCGGCGTCGTGCAGGGTCTGGAGAGCGCCGCTCGACCTCTTGTTGCAGAGAGACATCTGGCATTTCTGAACGCCATGCCATCGCCCGCCGACGGCATCCAAGGAATGGACCCGGCGCGCAGACGCCGTCGGCTCCGCACCGCATTCCCGTGTCCGCCAAAATCGCACATCCGGTTCTGGAATCTCCCTTGACGCCTCCCGAGCAAATGGAATAAATATTTCACCAGTCACGTATTTTGGTTCTTTCGTTCCGGAACATCTGTTTCATCAAGAGGCCTTGGCGTTCCAGCAAACGGCAGGCGCAACCCGGGGAGAGAGACGGTAATCGGGAGAGATTCCCCAGGCAGAACGGGGATTCCGGAGAGATCGGTGCAACCGGACACCAAAAGTGGAGGAGAAATACAATGAAGAAACTGCTT
>NZ_VFVB01000018.1:0-24688 GCF_006658535.1 Mesorhizobium sp. B2-4-13
TCAGGGGCGGGTCGCTTCAACATGACCCAGTGAATCAAAAACCCCCGGCAAAAGCCAGGGGTTTGTCAGCAGTCTGAGGGCCGCCGGAGCGGCCCTTTTCTACGAGCGGGATATTTCGGCGACGACGAGCTCCGCCAGCTCGCCGAACGGCCTGGTGAAGATGTCCTCGAGTTCGGGCCGGAAGCCGAACGCGGCCTCGATGCGGCCGGCGAGCACCGGCGCCATCAGCGAGTCGCCGCCAAGATCGAGGAAATGATCCAGCGGCCCCACGGCATCGCATTTCAGGATCTTCTCCGCTTGTTCGAGGATCAAGCTTTCAACCGCGAACCGATCCACACTCAGCATACCGTCCATTCCTCGTACCTCCTTGGAAGTGTCCTCAACCGTCCACGGCATCCGCGCCGGCCAATTCCGGTTGCACGCGTTCCTGCCAGATCCGGTCCTTGTATTCGGCATCGTCGAGGATCGGTTGTGGCGGCGCCAGGATGCGCGCGACATGGGCGCTGGAATCGTCCACAAAAAGATCGCGGCCGATGGCCGAGACGAGCTGCGGTATGCCGTGACGCATGCCGCTGACCTCGCCGGGATTGCGGCCGTTGCTGAGCGTGGCGCCGGCGCTGAAGAAATGGATGTTGCGGAGGAACGGCGCGGTGCCCGGCTCTTTCTCGGCGAAAGCGAAGCCCGGCGACAGATAAGGATAGCGCGACAGCTCGGCATTCTCCTCGCCGGGTTCCGGCCGGTAGCGATCGCGCCACAGCGCGATCCGTTCGACAAGGCCTGCCAGTTCCGGCCGTGCAGTGAGATCGACGCTGTAGCCTGTGCCGGCAATGACGAAGTCGAACCGAAGCCCACTGTCGCGGCCGGCCAGCTTGAGGCGGACGGCGCCGCTGTCGAGGCTGAGCGCGGGATCGCGCGCGCCGAGATGGAGGTAAAAATTCTCGAACTTCCGCACCCGGCGCACGGTATCCGGCACCGGGCCCTGCGCGCGGCGGCAAAGCACGCTCATAATGCGCCAGCGATCGCGGTCGGGCAGCTCGCGGAAATGCTCGACGGAGCCGGGATAGTAGAGCTTGCGCATCAGCGAGTAGCGCTCGATGTCGTCATGCCGGCAGAAAAGATGCACGTCGGCGGCTCCGCTTTCGAGCGCGACGGCGGCGGCGTCGAAAGCCGCCGACGCGGCGCCGAAGATCGCGATCCGGCGGCCTTTCAGCGGCTCGAAATCGATCTGCGCTTCGGCATGGGCGTAGAGAGGAGCAGGCAGCGTCGACCTGATGAAGGCCGGCATGTTGGTGCTGCCGCTGCCGGCGAAGCCGGTGGCCAGAACCAGCTTGCGGCAGGTCTCCTCGACAGGGCGGCCGGCAACAGAGAGGCGAAGCCGCAAACCACCTTCGACAGGATCGACGCCTTCAAGGCGGGTCTGGAATCGGATACTGACGCCGGTCGCCGCGCGATACCATTTGAGATAGGCGGCCCAGTCGAGGCGCGGAATGAAGGCCAGGCTCGCGAAGGCCGCCTCGCCGTGACGCGCCTCGTACCAGGCCTGGAAGCCGAGCTCGGGTATACCAAGCTCCGGTCCGGGCAGCAGCTTGGGCGAGCGCAGCGAATTCATGCGCGCCGTCGTCAGCCAGACACCCTCCCTGCCCTCGTCGGCGGCGTCGATCACGCTCGTCCCGGCAATGCCCGCACGCCGCAGCGCGAAGGCGATCGCAGCACCTGATTGGCCGCCGCCAACCACGACCACGTCATGGTCGATGCCTGAGCGCTCCGGCACCCAATTGTCGGGCCGCGCGCCATGCAGCCGCAAGGCGCGCGCGACTGCTTCGTCGTGCTTGGCAGTCGAAGCGGCGCGCGCTGTCGCCGACAGGTTGTTTTGCGCACGAATATCGGGCTCGCTCCGCATCGATCCTCCTCGCCGACCCGTCCTCGTCCTGGTCTCAGCCCGCAGAGCGAGCCGAGACGAAAGACAGTCCAACACCGGGCTTGCCGCGATTATTACACTAATATATTAGAACCATGCAAGGCGCCGATGGCGGAAGACGCCGGCTCGCAAGGGAGGAGAGGCGAGATGTTCAACGACGTTGTGCGAAACGACAACCAGTCCTTCCTGCTCGAAGGCATCCAGCAGGCCTACTGGGTCGGCCAGAGTGGCGCGATCGAGCTCAGCACGCCGGCGCGCTACTATGTCGAAGCGGACATTCCGGCGGTTCTCGGCGACGGCCTGACGCGGGCCTTGGCGAGGCTGGTCGAGCGGCACGACATGCTGCGCGCCGTCATCCATCCCTCCGGCACTCAGGAGATCCTGCGCGACGTCGGTCCCTATGAGATCGTCATCGAGGATCTGCGCACCCTTCCCGATGCCGAGCGCGCATGGCGGCTGGATACGCTTCGCGGCGAGATGAGCGAAGCGGAGATACCGTCCGACACATGGCCGCAATTCGACATTCGCGCGACGCGCAGCGACGACGGGCTGCGCCTGCATATGCGCTTCGCGCTGTGGATGATGGATGGCTGGAGCTTCCGCATACTGCTGCAGGAATTGCTGGCGCTGAGCGCCGACCCGGCCGCCCGCCTGCCGCCGATCGAGATGTCGTTCGCCGACTATGTCGAAGCACAGAACGCGGCGCGGCAAGGACCGCGCCGGCAAAAGGCCTGGGATTATTGGCAGCCCCGGCTTGCCGACTTTCCCGGACCGCCGGCCTTGCCGCTGACCCGGTGGCCCGGCGACGGGCAACGGCCCCGCTTCCGTCATGTCAGCCGCACCTTCACAGCCACCGAATGGAAGAAAATCGTCGACATCTGCGCCAAATCGCGCGTCACGCCCAGCCTGCTCGGCTGCGCCGTCTATGCCGACGTGCTGGCGCGCTATGCCGGCAGCCAGCATTTTGCCATCACCGTGCTTCACTCGGGACGGTTCCAGCATCTGCCGCGCTCGGCCAATGTCTTCGGCAATTTCGGCACCACAATCCTGCTCGAAGTCGACGCCTCGCGCGAACGTTCCTTCCTCGACCGGACGAAAGCCATGCAGCGCCAATTCTGGCGCGATTGCGAGCGCATCGAAGTGAGCGGCCTCGACGTCACCCGCGCCATGCAACAGCGCGCCGGCAGCGGCCCCGGCGTCAGCATCCCGGTGACCTTCACGACAGTCACACCGACTGCCGAACCCGATGATCGGCCTCGCGCACGCATCGATCACACATCGGCCCGTCTCGACGTGCCGCAGGTCTATCTCGATCACCAGATGCATGTCTTCGAAGACGGCTCAGTGATCTTCAACTGGGACTATGTCGAGCAGATTTTTCCGGCCGGCTTCGTCGAGGAACTTTGCGACGCGCATCACCGCCTGATGTCTCGCCTGGCGAATGACGATTCGCTCTGGCACGAGAGGGAACCGGCGGCAGGAGACTGCCCCGCGCCGGTACGCGCCGAGATCCCTCATGCCGAATTCCAGCGCCTGGAGCAAAGCTTCGAGCAACAGGCGGTTCGCCATCCGGACCGGCTGGCGGTGATCGCCGGCGAACGGCGCATGAGCTACGGCGAATTGCGGCGGCGCGCGCTGGGCATCGCGCGCATGTTGCGTGCACGGAACGTACAGCCTGGACAGTTGGTGGCGGTGTCGATGGGCAAGGGCTGGGAACAGGTCGCCGCCGTGCTCGGCATCCTCTATGCCGGCGCCGCCTATGTGCCGATCGACCCGGAGCTTCCGCAAGAGCGCCGCAACCTGCTTTTTTCCGGCAGCGGCGCGACCATCGCGCTGACGCAGCAAAGCCTCGACAGCTCGCTCGCCTGGCCAGCCGGGCTTGAGCGGATGGCCGTCGACGCGCTCGCCGATCAAGAGACCGATGCGATCGTGTCAGCCGACGGCACGACGGCCGACCTCGCCTATGTGATCTTCACCTCCGGCTCCACGGGCATGCCCAAGGGCGTGATGATCGACCATCGCGGCGCGGCCAACACGATAGCCGATCTCAATGCCCGCTATGGGGTGAACCACGACGACAAGGTGCTGGCGCTTTCGTCGCTGAGCTTCGACCTTTCGGTCTACGACATTTTTGGCACGCTGGCCGCCGGCGGCGCGATCGTCATGCCGGACGCGACGCGGGCCAAGGAGGCCTCGCACTGGCGCGACCTGGTGCAAGAGCATGGCGTGACGATCTGGAACTCGGTTCCGGCGCTGATGCAGCTTGCCGTCGAGGGCACGCATGGCGCGATCATGCCGTCGCTGCGGCTGGTCATGCTCAGCGGCGACTGGATCCCGCTCAACATGCCGGAACGCATCCGTCCGGCCGCGCCCAATGCGGCGATCTTCAGCCTCGGCGGCGCCACCGAGGCATCGATCTGGTCGATCCTCTATCCCATCGGCAGGATCGATCCGGAATGGCGCTCCATCCCATACGGGCATGCCATGGAGCATCAGTCGATCCATGTGCTGGACGGCGATCTCGCTGTCTGCCCGCCCTGGGTTCCGGGCGACCTCTATATCGGCGGCATCGGCGTCGCGCTCGGCTACTGGCGCGATGAGGCCAAGACCGCGACGAGCTTTATAACCCATCCGGTGACCGGCGAGCGCCTGTACCGTACCGGCGACCTGGGCCGCTATCTCGGCGACGGCGAGATCGAGTTCCTCGGACGCAAGGATTTCCAGGTCAAGATCCAGGGTTTCAGGGTCGAGTGCGCGGAGGTCGAGGCTGCGCTGCTGGCCGGGACGGAGGTCGGGGCAACCGTCGTCTCGGCCGCCACCGACAGCGCCGGAACACGCCATCTGGTTGCCTATGTCGTGGCCAAGGACCAGCAGCGCGGGCTGGACACGGCAGCCTTGCGGGAGCGGCTGCGCGCGACGCTGCCCGCCTATATGGTGCCGACCTTCTTCCTTCCGCTCGACAGGCTGCCGCTCAGCGACAATGGCAAGGTCGTGCGCTCGGCTTTGCCCAAGCCTGACTTCGGTTCGCGCGAAAGCGTCGAGCGCGCCTACGCGCCGCCACGCGCAGGTCTCGAAGAGGGCGTCGCGGAACTGTGGCGCGATGTGCTCGCTATTTCCGACATCGGCCGCGAGGACAATTTCTTCGCGCTCGGCGGCTCCTCCTTCGCCGGCATGCGATTAATGGCAAGGCTTGAGGAGCGGTTTGCGCAGCGCGTCTCGTTCCCGACTTTGATCGCACACCCGACGGTGGCCGGCCTGGCCGCGGTGCTGCGTGACGGCGGCAGCGCACATGAGGCGCGGCTGGCGATCCCGATCCGTGCCGGCAACGACGACCCCGCCCTGTTTTGCGTCCACCCGATCGGCGGCAATGTCATGTGCTACGCCGCGCTCGCCCAGGCGCTGCCGCCCGGACGTGCCGTCTATGGCATCCGCGCATCGGGACTTACCTCGGAGGCGGAGGCGACGCTCGCTTCGATCGACGCTATGGCGGAGCGCTATATCGACGAAATAAGATCAATCCAGCCCGACGGCCCCTATCATCTGCTGGGCTGGTCGCTCGGCGGCCTGGTCGTGCAGGAGATGGCGCGGCGCCTTGCGGCGGACGGAGAGACGCTGGGTGTCGTCGCGATGATCGACAGCGCGGTGCCAGAGCGTCGCGCGGCCGATGAGCAGCAACCCGGACCCTTCCGGCGTTTCGTCGCTGATCTCGCGGCATCAGCAAACCTTGCCCTCGACAGTCGTCCTGAAGAGCTGGACAGATTGTCAGAGGAGGAGCGTATCGCCTGGCTGGCACGGCAATTGGAACGGAGCGGGATGCCGACCGGCAATGCCGCGCTCAAGGCGGTACACGATGTCTTCCAGGCAGGCTCCAAAGCCCTCGATGCGCACCGTCCCCGGTCGACGGATGTCGCCTTGCTGTTGTTTGCCGCGGCACAGCGCGACGACCTCATGCGAGTGCGGGAAGAATGGCGCGATCTGCTCGCCGGCATCGAGATCATCGAGATGGACGCCGACCACTACACGATCATGCGCGCGCCGGTGATCGATGCGATCGCCATGCGGATCGCCGGCATCATGACGAAGGCAGAGAATGGAACGCATGCAGCTTCGCCGAAGACCGCCACCAAGGCGGCAGCCGATTCCGGTCACTCAATCCAGCCTTGAGGCAATGGCCAGGGACCGGCTCCTTCCGGTCTGGAGCAGACCGGCGCCTTTGACAGCGCGGCAGCGATCAATCCCGATTGATGACGCGCGTCTGCCTTGCGTTCAAACTCAGCTGTCCACCCGCTGGGGCAGCCGCGACACCGACAATGTGCTCCTCGGTCGGTCGCAGGGTCCTCAACCGCCAGCGCGCAGGGTCGTCATCGATGGCGCCGGCGAAGGACATGGTCGGCGGAGACGACGCGATATCCAGGCAGATCTCTTGCACCGGCAGCGACAATCCCATGCCGCGAGCCTTCACATAGGCCTCCTTCAGCGTCCAATGCGCGAAGAAGAATTCCGGCTGCAGGTCGCGCGGCAGCTTGGCGAAACGCTCCTTCTCCACTGGGGCAAGCACGACCGGCGCCAGTTCGTCGAGACCGGCATCGCGGTCGCGGCGCTCGACGTCGACCCCGATCTCCTCGATGGCTCCGACCACGCAGGCGACCAGACCGCGCGTGTGCGAGAGATTGAAATGCAGGTTGGCGACGCCGAGCTCGGGATCGAGGAATGGACGCTCGTTCCGGTTGGCGAGAAAACGCCAATCCTGCGGCGCGATGTTCCGGTAGCGCGAGAGCGTCGTGCGCACGAGGCCGCGTCCGGCCAGGTATTGAAGTCCGGCATCCCGAGACTTGAACGCCTCATAGCGTTGCCGTTCGAGCGGGCTCGACAACCGCAGGCAGGCAGCCTGTTCCTCTTCCGTGAAGTCCTCGAGCCTCGCATACCAGAGATCGATGCGGTTCGGGTCCGCGGTTTCCTTCGTCATCGCCGATCCCGCAGGCGCCAAACGTCGACCAGTTCCTGCGCGCCGGGCTCGCGTTGTTCCGCAATCCATCGACGATAGAAAGGCTGAAGAAATTCCATGCGCGTGTTCATGTTTCCCGGACAGGGATCACAGTTCAAGGGGATGGGCAAGGACCTGTTCGACACGAGTGCGATGTTTGGACCGCTCGAAAGCCGGATCGATCGCATCGCCGGATTTTCAGTTCGCCAGATGTGTCTCGAGGGCGACGAGGAGACGCTGAGGCGCACCGAGGTGACCCAGCCTTGCCTCTACGTCGTCAACGCCCTCCACCACGAAAAGCTTGTCGCCGCTGGTGTGGCGCCGCACTGGCTGGTTGGCCATAGCCTCGGTGAGTACAACGCCCTGCAGGCGGCCGGCGCCTTCGATCTGCTCAATGGCCTGCGCATGGTGGTGCGACGCGGGCAGATCATGGCGGGGATGCGAGCGGGCGGGATGGCGGCGGTGATCGGTCTTGCCGTCGACGCGATCCGCGAAACGCTCGCGAGACACGGCTTCGACCAACTCGACATCGCCAACCTCAACACGCCGGAGCAGATCGTGATTGCCGGTCCCACAAGCGATATCGAAAAGGCCGAAGGAGCGATGATCGGCGCTGGTGCTGCGGCCTTTATCAAACTGCCCGTGGGCGCCGCATTCCATTCGCGCGCCATGGCGCCGGCGGCCGAGATGTTCGACGATTTCCTGCGCGACTTTTCCTTCCGGCCGCTGCGCAAGACCGTGATCTCCAATGTCACCGCCCGTCCCTATCCGGATGAGAGCGATCCCGAGACGGCGATCCGCTTGCTGCTGGTCCGGCAGCTGAAGTCGATGGTGCTGTGGGAGCCATCGATCGGCTATCTCAAGGCCCGCGGCGCGACGGAATTCGTCGAGGTGGGACCGGGATCGGTGTTGACGAGAATGGCGGCCAAAATACCTGCTCTCCAACAGAGCGGACGCGCCGCCTGAGAGCCGCGATAATGCAAGCTCGAGAGGAAAGCGGGCCATGATCATCGATGCCCATCATCACCTGTGGCAGACCGCGCGCGGTGACTATCACTGGATGCAAGGCGCGCCCGATATCCTGCTGCGCGATTATGGACCTGAAGACATGGCGCCGCTGCTGAAGCGCTTTGGCGTCGGCCGCACCATCGTCGTCCAGGCGGCTGAGACGCGCGCCGAGAGCGATTTCCTGCTCGAGCTTGCGGCGCGCACCGACTTCATCGCCGGTGTCGTCGGCTGGCTCGACATGGAGGCCGACGATTTCGCCGACCAGCTTCGCCTCTACCGCGACAGACCGAAATTCGTCGGCATCCGGCCGATGCTGCAGGACCTCAAGGACGATGCCTGGATCCTGCGGCCGACCGTGCTGCGCAACCTCGGCAGGATCGCTGACAGCGGCGTCGCCTTCGATTTCCTGACCTTCCCCCGGCACCTCGCCCATATCGCCACGGCGCTTGAAAAGGTCCCGACATTGCGGGCCGTGATCGACCACATCTCGAAGCCGCCGATCGCAAACGGCGCGCTCGATCCGTGGCGGGACGCGATCGCGCACGTCGCCGCATTCGACAATGTCCACTGCAAGCTATCGGGCATGATCACCGAGGCCGATGCATCGGCGTGGACGGTCGCCGATCTCGAGCCTTACGTGCATCATGTGGTGGCTTGTTTCGGGGCGGATCGGCTAATGTTCGGGAGCGATTGGCCGGTCTGCCGGATCTCCGGCGAGTATGGCGACGTGCTGGCCGCCACCATGCTCAGCCTGCCCGCCGAACTGCGCGGCGACACCCGGATATTCTCGACCAACGCATCGCGATTCTACCGGGTCTGATCCTCACCTCTGCCTGGCGATGACCATCATGTAAAATTCCGATCATTCATCGTTGCGGATACTATTATATTAGTGTAACTCAGCCGAAAGCATAAAGTTCCACCGCGACGGGCATCCGAAGCAAGGGATGCTCAGGCGCGGCGTGATTTTCGAATGACGGGAGGAGCCGTCTTCGATCAAGGCGGCTTGAAGAGGATACAATGCAACAGGCGATCTCTGAAACCCTCGTCCAGATCGCGCGGGACAGGGCCTCGCGGCTGGGCGACAAGGTGGCCTACGCGAACCTAAGGGATGGCAAGGAAGAGCAGAGGCGGATCAGCTACCGGCAACTCGATGAATCCTGCCGGCTCATCGGGGCCGCACTGCAGCGCCGGAATGCCGCTGGAGAGCGTGTTTTGCTCCTGTTTCCGCAAGGCGCCGAATTCGTGCTCGGCTTCTTCGGCACGCTCTATGGCGGCGCCATCGCGGTGCCGGCGCACACGCCCAAACCCAACAAGCGAAGCTGGGCGACATTCGAAGCGATCGTGGCCGACTGCAAGCCGCGCTTCATCCTCACCTGCCACGCCATCCGCGACAACATCGTGGCATGGTCGAAACCCTATCCGACGGTCAGCACTCTTGAGCTTCTGTGTGTCGAAGACCTCGAAAAGGAAAGCAGCGTGGACGATTGGGACGCGGCGGCCGAAGCCAGGACCGACATCGCTTTCCTGCAATACACGTCCGGCTCGACCAGCACGCCGAAGGGCGTGATGGTGAGCCACGCCAACCTCATCCACAATGCGCGTCTCACCGCTCGCCATATGGGCCATGACGAAGACACCGTGATCGTCAGCTGGCTGCCGCTGTTCCACGATCTTGGACTGATCGGCATCGTCATCCAGACGCTCTATGTCGGCGCCACCTGCTACATGATGAGCCCGGCCGCCTTCAGCGGCAATCCGGCGCTTTGGCTGCAGGCGATCAGCCGCTACCGCGCGACGTCGAGCATGTCGTCCGACTTCGGCTATCGGCTGTGCGTCAAGTCGATACGGCCGGAACAACTCGAAGGCGTCGACCTCTCCTCATGGCGCAACGCGCTCAACGCCGCCGAGCCCATCCACGCCTCGACGCTTGCCAGCTTCCAGGAAAAATTCGCACCCTTCGGTTTTGCCGAAGACGCTTTCTTTCCGGCCTATGGCCTCGCCGAGGCTACGCTGCTCAGCACCACGTCGCGGGTCGGCGAAAAGCCGGTCGTCGCCAAGGTGGACAAGGCGGCGCTGGCGC
Source organism: Mesorhizobium sp. B2-4-13 (assembly GCF_006658535.1). NCBI lineage: Bacteria > Pseudomonadati > Pseudomonadota > Alphaproteobacteria > Hyphomicrobiales > Phyllobacteriaceae > Mesorhizobium > Mesorhizobium sp. B2-4-13. Next base: position 9,994 of record NZ_VFVB01000018.1, read on the forward strand.
GCGGCATCTTCATTCCCACCGAGGACGCGGATGCGGTGGAACTGGTCAGCTCGGGACGCCCGGCCGACGACATGGAGGTGGCCATCATCGATCCCGAGACGCAGTCGCGCTGCGCGGACGGCGCGATCGGTGAGGTGTGGGTGCGCGGCGCAAGCATCGCGCGCGGCTATTGGCAGGCGCCCGACGCCAGCCGGCAGACTTTTGCGCAGAGCCCGGCCGAGGCGACCGAGCCGCACTTCCTGCGCACCGGTGATCTTGGCTTCCTGTGGAACAAGGAACTGTTCATCGCCGGACGGCTCAAGGACCTGATCATCTCGCGCGGGCGCAACATCTACCCGCAGGATATCGAGCTCACCGTCAAGGACAGCCATCCGGCGTTTCGCACCGTCAATGGGGCCGCCTTTTCGGTCGAACGCGACGACGGCGAAACGATCGTCGTCGTGCATGAGATCGAGCGCACGGCGCGCAACGCGATCGATCTCGCCGAGCTTGAAAAGACCGTACGCAGCGCGGTCTGGCAGGAGCATGACGCCAGCCTCGCCGAGATCGTCTTCATCCCGCCGGCTTCACTGCCGAAGACGACCAGCGGCAAGGTGCAGCGGCGGCTGACCAAGGCGCTGTATCTGTCCGGCGAATTGCCACTGCTCAAGCCGCGCGTGCCTGACAAGGAGCCGGCGATGGCAGCGCCCGCCGAAATGTCCTTCCCGCAAAACCACACCTTCAAGGCCGGCGAGTTGCAGCAGCGCATCCTCGCCGAAGCTCGGGCGCTGGTCGGCTCAGGCGCGGCCACCGAACCGACCGACAGTTTCGGCGCCATCGGCATCGATTCCGTCATGGCGGCGCAACTGGCGGTCAGACTGAACGACCTGCTTAGCTTGACCTTGGAGCCGACGATCTTCTGGCAATACCAGACACCGCAGCTCCTCGCCCGACACCTTGCGCCAGAGCCGGCGACCGATGCCGGCGCACAGCGCCCGACAACCCGCTCGAAGGACGAACTGCTGCGCGCCTTGAAGGTGGCGCTCGGCGAGCCGGTGCTGGAAAAGCAGGAGTAGCCGATGGCCGAGGCAGCACGTTTTGCAGGCGCCCATCCAGGCGCGACACGGCAGGACCAGCCACCCAGCGAAGCCGAAAAGCACTGGCGCGAACCCATCGCCATCATCGGCATGGACGCTCGTCTCCCCGGATCGCCGACCCTGGCGGACTATTGGGACAATCTGGCGGCATGCAGCGACTGCGTCGGGCCTGTTCCGGAGGGACTGCATTCCGACCGAGCCGCACGGCGGCAGCCCGGCATCGCCGAGGGCGGTTTCATCGAGGACGTAGATGCCTTCGACGCCGCCTTCTTCGGCATATCGCCCGACGAGGCGCGGCTCATGGACCCGCTGCAGCGCATAGCGCTGGAATCGGCCTGGCATTGCATCGAGGACGCCGGCTATCGCGCGACGGATCTGGCGCGCGGGCGCACGGGCGTGTTCCTCGCCACCGGCAAGTCCGACTACGAAGAACTGCTCTACCGCAGCGACATCGCGCCCGACAAGGAATTGGCGACGGGCGTGGCGAGCGCGGTGATGGCCAATCGCATATCGTTCGCGCTTGGGCTGACCGGCCCGAGCCTGGCCATCGATTCCGCCTGCTCCGGTTCACTGGCGGCGCTGCATATAGCGGCTCAGGCAATCCGCGCCGGCGACTGCACGAGCGCGATCGTGGGCGCCGCCAACCTCATCCTCGCTCCGACCTTGTCGCGCTCGCTGAAAGCGGAAGGAGCGCTGAGCCCGGATTGCCGGACACGGAGTTTCGATGCTGCCGGCAACGGCTATGCGCGCGGCGAAGGCGTGGTCACGCTCCTGCTCAAGACGCATGCGCAGGCCCTGGCCGACGGCGACAACATCTATGGCCTGCTGATCGGCTCGGCGATCAGCCATGGCGGCCGCGCCAACTGGCTGACGGCGCCGAACCCGACGGCGCAAAAGCAGCTCATCGCCACGACGTGGCAACGGGCCGGCATCGACCCGCGCACGGTGACCTATATCGAAGCCCACGGCACCGGCACACCGCTTGGCGACCCGATCGAATTCAATGCCATCCGCATGGCGTATGAGGAGCTCGCCGGTCGCGGCGAAAGTATTGCGCACCGCTGCGGCGTCGGTTCGGCAAAGGCCAGCATCGGCCATCTGGAAGCGGCATCGGGGCTCGCCGGCGTGGTCAAAGTGCTCTTGGCGATGAAGCATGCCTGCCTGCCCGGCAGTCCACAGCTGCGGACGGTCAACCCGATGTGCAAGACGCAAGGCACGCCCTTCCATTTCGTGCAAAGCACTGAGCCCTGGGAACGCTTGCACGACCACGACCGAACCCCGCTGCCTTTCCGCGCCGGCGTGAGCGCCTTCGGCTTCGGCGGCGCCTGTGGCCATGTCGTGATCGAGGAAAGTCCGCCTCGTCAGCAAGGCGCTTCAGCCGTGGACGTAGCGCCGGTGTTGCCGATCCTGCCGATCTCGGCAAGGGACGCCGAGACGCTGAAGCGCATGGCCAGCCGCCTGCGGCTGCACATAGAGCGCGCACAGGACCGCGGCGCGGCGAACGCGCGGCCGGATCTGGAAGACTTCCTCTACACGTTCCAGATCGGACGCACGCCCTTGCCGACGCGCGTCGCTATCCTCGCACGGGATTGGCATGGCCTTGCCGCGTCGCTCGCCAATTTCGTCGCCGGCCGCGACGACCCGGATGTGATCGCCCGGCCCGAGACGGCAGCCCCGGCCGTCCGCGACGAGATGGAGGAGCTGTCTTTCCGTTTCGCCCGCGAATGGGTGAGCGCGGCGAAAGTGGACTTCGCCGGCCTCTACGGCGTTGGGCAGCGGCGCCGGGTTTCGGCTCCAGGCTATTGTTTCGCGCGTACCCGCTTCTGGTTCACCGACCCGAAGACGTCCGAAATGCGTCTGCAGGCTGCGGGATCGTAACGGCGCGAGAATGCCCAGCGGCGGACAGCGATGTTGAAGGTAACAGCATGAATTCCCAGACGACCAGTCCCGCGGCCGACAAGACGCTAGACGTGCTGCAAGCCCTGCTGGCGCTTGCCGGCGATATCCTGGAGACCGATCCGTCGAGGATCGACCCGGACGAGCCGCTCGGTCATCTCGGTTTCGACTCCGCTTCGCTAAAGCTGTTCGCGGCCCGGTTGTCGCAACGCTTCGGCACGCAGATTGACACCGTCCTGCTGTTCACCTACCCGGCGCTCACCCTGCTCAGCGACTACATCACCGAGCAGGGCCTCGAGACCATCGACCTGCAAGAGCCTGCGCCCGCCCGTGCCGAACAATCCAGCCGCAATGTCGCCTCTAACCGCGACATCGCCATCATCGGCATCGCCTGCCGGCTGCCGGGGGCCGCGACCAAGGAGGAATTCTGGCGCAACCAGACGGCGCGGCGCAACGCGATCCGCGAAATCCCAAAGCGGCGATGGGATTGGGGGACAGTGTTCGGTGACCCCTTGCGCGAGGCCGGACGCACCGATGTCAAATGGGGCGGCTTCATCGAGGGCGAAGACCAGTTCGCGCCGGAATTTTTCGGCATCTCCGTCTACGAAGCCGAATTCATGGATCCGCAGCACCGACTGTTCCTGAAGGCCGCGTGGGAAGCGATCTGGGACGCCGGTCATGATCCCGGCGCACTCGCCGGACGCCAGGTGGGCGTGTTTGCCGGCGTGCAATTCCAGGACTACCAGAAGCTGCTCGACGCCGACGGACTGCTGAGCGCGCAGGCCTGCACCGGCAACGCGCATGCCATGCTCGCCAACCGGGTATCGTTTATGCTCGATGTGCACGGGCCGAGCGAGGCGATCGACACGGCCTGTTCCAGCAGCCTGGTCGCCATCCATAATGCGGTCAGGGCAATACGGCTCGGCGAATGTGAGCTTGCCATAGCCGGCGGTGTCAACCTCTTGCTGACGCCCGACCTCTTCATCATGGGCCGCCAGCTCGGCGTGCTGTCCCCCACCGGGCAGTGCCGCACCTTCGACGCCGGCGCGGACGGCTATGTGCGGGGCGAAGGCATCGGCGCGCTGCTTCTGAAGCCGCTCAACGATGCGATCCGGGACCGGGACCATATTCATGCGGTGATCAAGGGAACCGCGGTCAACCATGGCGGCAAGGCGGCGTCGCTGACCGCGCCCAACAGCCGGGCGCAGGCCGATCTGATGACGCGGGCGTTGAACGATGCAGGCCTGACGCCCGATGACATCGCCTATGTCGAGATGCATGGCACCGGTACCGAGCTTGGCGACCCGATCGAGGTTGAAGGCGTCAAAAGCGCTTTCCGCAAGCTGCGGGCCGAGCACGGTCTTTCGCCTTCGCCCTGCACCATCGGTTCGGTGAAGACGAATATCGGCCATCTCGAGCCGGCGGCCGGCGTCGCCGGCGTCATCAACGCTGCAATGGCGATCGCAAATCGGACCTTGCCCGGCCTTTCCAATTTCCGCGACCGAAACCCGCATATCCAGCTGGACGAGGGATTTGCGATCCAGGCGGAAACCGGCGCGTGGCCCGAAAAGCAAGCCCAGGGGCCGCTCGGCGCCCTGGTGAACTCGTTCGGCTTCGGTGGCGCGAACGCGTCGGCGGTGCTGCAGGAGCATCGGCCTGCAACACGTGCGTTTCAGGCCGCAGAGCTTGTCTATGTTCCCTTGAGCGCCGGGACGCCCGAGCAATTGCGAAGCTATGCCAGGGCGCTCGCCGATGCGATTGCCGTGCTGCCGCCGCAAGATGGCGCACTCACCATGCGCGACATTGCCTTCACGCTGCAAAGCCGCAACGAAGGGCGCGCCGAACGCGCCGTCGTGGGCGCCGCCTCGCTGGCGGGGCTGATCGAGGGACTTCAGGCAATCGCCGCCGGCGACGCGCTTCCCACAAGCGTCATCGTGGCCGGTTCGGGCCGTCCGGCAACCGGCTGTCCGGAGCATGTCATGCGGTGGCTTGACCACGGCCGGGCGCAATGGCCGGACATCTTAGGCGCGAGACGCTGCTCGCTGCCCATTCCTGCCTGGCCGGACAGGACTTGCTGGTTCAAGCCCAGAATGATCGATGCGCATTCGAACGAACTCCCGGCGCAGATGACCTATCTTGAGCCGTTCTGGCGAAAGGCCGAAACCGGCGCCGCGCGCAAGCTCGACGGCAAATGCATCTGGATTGTCGGACGCAGTGAGGAACAGACGGCAGATTTCGAAGCGCTGCTGCGTTCGACCTTGCCTGGCAAAGCGACTTTGATTACGTCGCTGATCGGACCCGGCAACGCGCCTCAGCCATCTCTCGCGACCTGGAACATCGCCGGCGACGAGCCCGACATTGTGGTGGTTCTACCGGCTTCCGTCGGAGAACGCGCCGGCGAACAAGATGAAACGGCTGTCCTCTTCAGCCTGGCGAAGACGCTGATGGAGCACGCCTTCAACAGCGAGGTCGACCTGTTCTTCCTGGCACGTGAGGATTTCGGCGTTTCGCCGGCGTTCGACGCCTTGCCAGCGCTGGCCAAATCCGCCTTTCTGGAAAACGAGCGCCTGCGGCTGCACACGCTGTTTGTCGGCAGCCGCGGCGACGGAGACTGGCGCACGCTTGCGGCGCGCGAGATCGCGCGCGATCCATCTGCGACACCGGCCACGATCCGTTTCGAAGGCGCGCGCGCGGTACGCGGCCTGCGCGAGATCAAGCTTGAGCAATCCGGCCGCGACCGCTGCTGGTTCGGAAAGGACGGCGTCTATTTGTTTGCAGGCGGCGCCGGCGAGCTGGGATATAGGCTGGTAGAAAGGCTGGTCGCGGAAATCGACGCGACATTCATCCTATGCGGGCGCTCGCCGCTCGGCGGGCAAGTCGCGCAGCGCCTCGAGGCGTTACGGCACAAGGCGGGCAGCCGCGTCGATTACATTCAGTGCGACATCGCCGATGCCCGGCAGACACGCGCCATGGTAGACGCGATCATGCAAGGCCACGGTCGTCTCGACGGCGTGGTGAACATGGTCACCGCCCATAACGACGCCTACCTTTTCCGCAAGAGCTGGGATGAGTTTGTGGCCGTCAGCGCTGCAAAGGTCGAGGGCACGGTCAACCTCGATCGGGCGACGGCGCATATCAGCGTCGACTTTTTCGTCGTGTTCTCGTCGCTGGCGTCGCTGGGTCTCGCCGGTGGCAGCGATTATGCTTATGGCTGTGCCTTCCAGAACGCCTTCGCAGACTGGCGCGGCAGAGCCGTGGCGGCCGGGCAAAGACACGGCGCCAGCCACGCCATCAGCTGGTCGCGCTGGCAGTGGGACAAATACGTCACCGCTGGTTTCGACGACTGGTTCGCGTCGATAGGCTATGCGTTCCTCGACATCGATACCGGGCTCAACGCCTGGCGCGCGATGATGCAGAGCGCGGGTACTGAAATATTCGCCCTCAGTGGTTGGCCGGATCGCATCTTCGGCCATCTCGATATCGAGGCCGGACTGCTTCGTTCGACCCAGGCGGCGGACAAGACCAGGATAGTGAAGGATGTGCCGCGCGAACCTGACCCGAGGGACGCTGCCGTCACCCTGGCATCGGATCACACGAAGCGTGCCATGCCACCTCGGCAGAGCAGCGCCGCCGTGGCGCCGCTCGCCGGCGCGGCCGGCGGACTTCAAGATGTCCTGGCGGAAATCGTCCGCGACCTCCTCAAGTTGGACGCGCTCGATCCGCAGACCCCCTTCCCCAGCCTCGGCCTCGATTCCGTCATGGCAATCCGGCTGATCGTTCTAATCGAACAAAGGCTGTCGAAGCGTCTGACACCGAAGGAATTGCTGCAACATCCGTCGGTGGCCGCTTTGGCCGACTACATGCTTTCGGCCGAACCAGGGAGCGTAAATCCGGACCTCTCGCCTCCCGAGGAACTGGACGCCATCGCGACGTATCTGGCGTCGAGCCTGAAACGGATGCTGCGGACCGACGAGATCGCGGCCGACGCCAGGTTTGGGCAGCTCGGCGTGGATTCAATCATCGCCGTCAAGCTGGCCTCGGAGTTCGACAAGCGCTTTGCGATCGGCATCTCCCCGCGCTGGTTCATCGACTTTCCGTCCGTAGACCGCATGGCGCATGAGATCGAAAAACGTCGGTCCGTCAGGCAATGAGGCGCAAGGTAGTGCCACCCAAAGCCGATTGATGCCTCGACGGGTTCATTCGCCGGTCCGACTGGGTCTATAAAGGGCAACGCGCCGGTCCGGCGGCCAATCGCCGGTCAGGCACAACAGGAAGCGATCGGATGCCAGAACTGCCTTTTACATCGTCGAGCCCCGGGGTCTGGCGGGATGCGCCGTGGCATCGCTCCTGGTTGAAGAAACAGGCCGATATCCTGTTCGATCTTTTCGATCCGGTTGCCATAAATCCGCAGGGCGGGTTCTTCGATCTCGACCCGACGGGCAAGCCGCTGCCGGGCAGCGCCGTCAGGCAGATCCACACCACCGCACGAGCCGTCCATTGCTACGTCATCGCCAGCCTACTCGGCCGGCCCGGAAGCGACCGGATGATCGATCACGGCATGCGCTATCTCTGGCAGTCGCATCGCGATGCAGAGCATGGCGGCTATATGTGGTCGCTCGACGACGGGGGACCGAGGGACGCGAGCAAACAGGGCTACGGCCACGCCTTCGTGCTGCTAGCGGCATCGAGCGCCAAGTTGGTGGGCCATCCTTTGGCAGACCGCCTGCTGGCCGACGTGACGACGATTCTCAACGACCGTTTCTGGGAAGAACAGCATGGCGCCATAACGGAAGAGTTCGAGCGCGACTGGAGGCCCGTGCGCGGCTACCGCGGCCAGAATTCCAACATGCATCTGACCGAGGCGTTGATGGCGGCCTATGAGGCGACCGCCGATCAGGACTATCTGCACAAGGCGGAGCGCATCGCGGATCTGATCATCAACCGCCGTGCCCGAGAATGCGATTTTCGCGTCGCGGAGCATTTCGACGAGCAATGGACGATCGACCGCTTCTATAAGGCCGTCAACGAGATGTTTCGCCCGTCAGGGACAACACCCGGTCACTGGCTGGAATGGACCAGGCTGATCCTGCAATTATGGGTGCTGGGCGGCAAGAAACAGGATTGGATGCCGGAGGCTGCGGAGACGCTGTTCCGGCGCTCAGTGGAATTGGGATGGGACGAAGCCAAGGGCGGCTTCTTCTACACGCTGGACTGGGCCGACAAGCCGGCATTCCGGTTCAAGCCCTGGTGGCCGATCGCCGAGGCGGCGGGCGCGGCCTCCTTCCTGGTCGAGCACCGCCCGAGCGCCTTCCATGAAGAATGGTACCGGCGCATCTGGAACACCATCGCCGAGGCCTATATAGACCGCGAAAATGGCGGATGGTTTGAGGAGCTGGATGAGGGATTGCAGCCGGCGCATTCGCTGTTTGTCGGCAAGGCCGACTTGTACCACGCACTGCAGGCTTGCCTGATACCGCTCTATCCGGCGCAAGGGAGCCTAACGAACGTGATAAGCAAACGACATGACGCTCTCTCAACCAGGATTTCTTAGCGGGTACCGCAACTTGCTATGCCGATCAGGCCGAGCGCGATGAACTGCGTATCGAGTTGATCAGCAAAGAAGCCCTAAACCTTCGGCGATAGGCGAGTTTCTGACCGGAACAGCGTCCAGTTCTCGAGACATTGTCACGAAGGATGCCACGCTCTACAGGAAGCGCGGCCACCGCATGTCACGGACGCAAGGGCCACAGCGACGGTGCCCGCCAGAAAGATGCGGCCGGGACCCTGGTCGTCTTCGGTCGCAGCGCTAAGCGCAGCGGCAAAGACCTCGAGCGTGGGCAGAAGAATCCGAGCTTCGAATACCTTGCCCCGCGTGGCGAGACCAATCGTCGATATACGCTCGCCAGTCTGAGCCTGCAGCGGTCGATACCATTAGAATAATCACGCCGGAAAGCATCTGAAGCGCCAGATACCGATCCGGTTGCACGTCGACTGTCTGCTTGCAGGGCTAGTATGGGCTGCCGCAGGGGGCCACCTGGCGCGCAAAGTTGGGGTTCACACAGCAAGCGGTCTTTTGGACCTATGACTCCTCTCAAAGCTGCGCGTCGGCAATATTTCGTACATGTTTCGTACATATATGTTGACGAGTGGGTGACCCTCAACGTAGCGTTGAACTGCTGGGCGGAACGCCTGTGCGCAACTCAATCTCACGGGAGGACTGCACGATGAATTTTCGAGCCCGATCTGTCGCCATTGGCCTGGCCTGCATCGCCTATGCCACGATTGTTGGATCCGTGCTGCCGGCCGCGGCGGAAACGACGAAGGAACGCGTATTGAGAGAGGGCAGGATCGTGATCGGCATCCACAACCGCTCGCCATGGGGCTACAAGCAGGAAGGAACCGGCGAGTTGCTCGGCTGGCATCCGGACCTGCTCAGAGCTGCGTTCGCCGACCTCGGCGTCAAGCGGGTCGATTTCCAGGTCACCGAGTTCGGCGCGTTGATCCCTGGCTTGATGGCCGGGCGTTTCGATGCCGTGGCGTCCGGCTTGTCGATAACGCCGCCGCGATGCCAGCAGGTCGCCTTCGGCGCTCCCGACCTGAGGCAGGACGACGCGGCGATCGTACTCGCCGGCAACCCCAAGGCGATCCATAGCTATGCGGATCTTGCCAAGAAATCCGACTCCATCATGGGCGGCGGCCGCGGCAGCAACGTCATCCAGAACGCCATCGCCGAGGGCGTCCCTCAGGATCGTATCCTGCAGTTTCCCGACATCGAGACCAACCTCGCGGCCCTGCGCGCCGGCCGCATCGACGCCGCGGTATTTTCTTCCCCGACGGTGATCGGGATGCTGGCCGGCAAAAAGAGCCCCGATCTGGAACGCGCCAACCCATTCACGACCGACGAGAAGTCGATCAGCTACGTCGCGATCGCGTTCAGGAAGGATGATGGTGACCTGCGCGACGTTTACAATCAAGGGCTGGCCAAGGTCATGTCCAACGGCACGATTGCCACCATCATGGCGAAGTACGGATTTGGCCCCACGGAAAACGTGCCGCCGGGATTGACGACCTCGCAGTTGTGCGGAGCCGCCAACTGACCCGATCAGCAGCAAAAGCCGTCCAGCATCAACACGACTGGGTGGCTCGCCGCGCGAGCTCGCGCGGCGGCCTCTGTGCCCCGACAGGCTCTCACATCACTGTCGTTCAGGATCGCTGGACGGCGCGATGTCTTCGGGGATTTCTTGCCGCAAGCTCGGCCCCTTGGCCAGGCGCCTGCCAAGCGCGGAAATGAACGCTTCATAGCGCTCGCTTGCCTTTGCGCGCGCTGCCTGGGCCATCGGCTCCGGCAACGCCGGCGTGGTGGCCAGCCAGAAGCGAATGAATACCGCGTGCGTTTCAACCGAGATGCCGACATCGCGCTCCAACCGCGCGATCCGGCGGTCGATCCGGTCGAGACGCCTGGAGATCGCCGCCTCGAGTTGCGTGTCGGCATCCGGAGAGAGGAAGGAGGCGATCGCCGCTTCAGCGATGAGCGACTGCGAGCGATCGCGCCGGGCGGCATATTCGACCAGCAATGCCATCACGGCAGGGTCGAGATACACGGAAATCTGGACCTTTTTCTTGCTTCTCGTCACGACCGTCACAGCTCCATGCCGTCGTCCGGGTCGAGCGCGATCTGACGCGCCATGCCCCGCACAAGGCGAGTTATCCGGCTGCTGCTCGCGGCGAGATCATCCGCCTCGTCAGGCGCTTCGATCTCGAACTCGTTGACGGGCGGCAGCTCCGCCGCGGCCGGGAGAAGAGGATCGAGCTCGGGCTGACGTCGCAATTCGGACTCGGTCGATTCCTCCTGGACTTTCGTTACGGCAGTTGCGGCAGCCATACCCGGTGGCGGGAGCGGCAACGCAAGTGCTGTCCAATCGTCTGGCTCCGGCTCGGCTCGAGCCGTGACAGCCGGTGGCGGCAGAATGCGCTCCCGCAACCGCGGGTCTTCGAAATAGCGCGCCTTCTTCGCCCGGATCGGCGGCGTGCCCGCCAGCATGACGATCTCGTCGCCTGCCGGCAACTGCATGATCTCGCCGGGCGTCAGCAACGGCCGCGCCGTCTCCGAGCGCGAAACCATGAGATGACCGAGCCAGGGCGAGAGCCGGTGACCGGCATAGTTCTTCATCGCCTTCAGCTCGGTTGCCGTGCCCAGGGCATCGGAAACACGCTTGGCGGTACGCTCGTCATTGGTCGCGAAGCTGACGCGTACATGGCAGTTGTCCAGAATAGAATTGTTCGGCCCGTAGGCCTTCTCGATCTGGTTGAGGGACTGCGCGATCAGGAAACTTTTCAAGCCATAGCCGGCCATGAAAGCGAGCGCGGATTCGAAGAAGTCGAGCCGTCCGAGCGCTGGAAACTCGTCAAGCATCAGAAGCAATCGATGGCGATCCGCCCTCGCCTGCAGATCCTCGGTCAGACGGCGGCCGATCTGGTTGAGGATGAGACGGATCAGCGGCTTGGTGCGACTGATGTCGGAGGGTGGAACAACGAGGTAGAGCGTCGCCGGACGACGATCGGCGACCAGGTCGGCGATGCGCCAGCCGCATGCGCGCGTCACCTCCGCCACCACCGGATCGCGATAGAGCCCAAGAAAGGACATCGCGGTCGAGAGCACGCCGGAGCGTTCGTTGTCGGACTTGTTCAACAACTCACGGGCGGCGCTGGCGATGACGGGATGCGGACCGCCCTCCCCCAGATGCGGCGTCGTCATCATCGCGGCCAAGGTCGATTCGATCGGCCGCTTCGGATCGGACAGGAATGCCGCTACGCCGGCAAGCGTCTTGTCCGGTCCGGCATAGAGCACATGCAGGATCGCGCCGACCAGGAGCGCGTGACTCGTCTTTTCCCAGTGGTTGCGCCGTTCAAGCGAGCCTTCGGGGTCGACCAGGATGTCGGCGATGTTTTGCACGTCGCGGACTTCCCATTCACCGCGGCGGACCTCGAGCAAAGGGTTGTAAGCGTCCGACCTGGCATTGGTCGGATCAAACAGCAGCACCCGGCCGTGGCGGGCGCGGAAGCCGGCGGTCAGACCCCAGTTCTCGCCCTTGATGTCATGGACGATCGCCGAGCCAGGCCAGGTCAGCAGCGACGGCACAACAAGGCCGACACCCTTTCCCGAACGCGTCGGCGCAAAGCAAAGCACATGCTCGGGCCCGTCGTGGCGCAGATAGTGATTTCCATAGCGCCCCAGCACCACGCCGTCGGGGGCAAGCAGGCCTGCCGCCTGCACCTCGCTCCTGTCGGCCCAGCGCGCGGAGCCATAGGTCGCGACCTTCGTCGCCTCGCGGGCACGCCACAGCGACATGCCGATCGCCACGGCGATCGCGATGAAGCCGCCCGAGGCAGCAATGAAGCCGCCGCGCACGAAGATGCCGGGCGCGTAGGCATCGTAGAAATACCACCACCAGAAGATGGCAGGCGGATAATAGACTGGCACGCCGCCGATGACGAACCAAGGCGTCCCCAGCCGCTCCTGATAGCCCAGCTGCCAAGCCGACCATTGCGTCGATCCCCAGATCGCGAGGAGCACGATGAGGAAGACCACGACAATCTGTCCCCAAAGGACTTTCGTTCCCGACATTCGTTTCTCCTCGTGCCGAGAGGTCAGCAAGGTTGATGCGAGATTCAACAGCCGGCCCACGCCGATCGTGTCGCGTCGCGTTCCCGGCAAGGAAAACAGGCGATCGGCACTCAAGCTCCGATCCCCCTTGAAAGCGCCTTCACAAGCCGAGGCCGGGCTTGCGGCCGAAACTCCAATCGGCGCCGCCGTCGCCGCGAACGACCCCGGAGACGTGATTGCCGAGATGTCGCTCCAGCGAAGGCGTCCAGGGCACGAGCTGAAATCCGAGACCATCATCGATCATGGCGAAACGGCCGGATGCAAGCGCAAAGCGCTGACTGTAGGTGCCCGAAACCAATTCGCCTTTTCCGGCACGGTTGAATGGCTGGCCGGTCTGGGCCGCGAGCCTGCTCGCGAGCACGTCGAGTTCCCTTCGGCGCAGCGTATCGATCAAGTTTCCGGCAAAGACGGTCCCGCCCGGCCGCCGCTCCGCCAACCCCAGTCCGACCAGGTGCTCGGTGCGCCGATCAAGCGCCTGGCGCACCTCGGCGCCGAAGCCGCCATCGGAAAGCGCCGCCGCAGGACGGGCAAGCGCCTGCCGGTCGAGCCAGGTCGCCCCCTCCGCAACCACCTGTCCGTCGATGTCGAAATCGGAGCGCACGGCAAGCGCCAGCCGCCGGCGTCCCTGGGCGTCCTCGAATTTGCGCAGTTCGACGACCGCGCCTGGCGCCCCGTCACCCGTCGCCTCGAGATCGGCAAGCCGGACGTGATGACAACGTCCGTCGACGCCATCGATGACCGCATAGGCCGTGCCCCTGAGTTCGTCATCCAGTCCGCGCTCGACCAGTCGGCCGATAATCGTCTCGCCAATGGTCTCCGCGGCCAGCACATAGCTGGCGCTCGCGCGTTCGATGTCGCGGACCGAGAATGCGCGATGCATGCGTTTGATGATATCGGCGCGCTCACCCATCTGGCGCAGCGTCGCCTCGGCTCTGTCGCTGAGGATCCACTGGCCGGGACCGAGTTGCTCGGCGAGGCCGAGCGTTTCCAGCCTGCGCAGCCGCCCGATCTTTGGCGCGATGAATTCGTCAGGCTGGCGATCGGCACGTGGCGCGAGATCGATGACGCCGCCATCGCGTGCGTCTCGAAGCAACTGGCGGTCGAGCCCGGTCCACCGCTCGGCCTCGACCTGGCGCTCGACATGCCGGCGGATCTCAAGATCCGACCGGGGGCCAAGCTCCTGCGTGACGAGCTCGCTGGCGCGATCGCGCATGCCGCGGCTGATATAGTCGCGCGAGATCACCAGGTCCTGGCCGTCATCGGCCCGGCCGCGCAGGATGACGTGGACATGCGGATTGTCGGTGTTCCAATGATCGACGGCGATCCAGTCGAGCGTCGTGCCCAGATCCTTCTGCATGCGGCCCATGAGATCACGGGTGAAGGATTTCAGGTCGGACATCTCGACGGCATCCTCCGGCGAGACGATGAAGCGGAAATGATGCCGGTCGTCCTTGCAGCGCCTGACGAAATCCGGGAGCGACGCATCGTCGACCTCCGGTCCGAACATGCGGGCTTTCGCGTCGTCTCGCGTGACCCCCTCCCGGCGCAGATAGTTGAGGTGGGTCGCCAGCGGCGCGCCACGTTTCGAATGGCGAACCACGCGGGTCTTGATCGTGGCGAGCCGGGAGCGGCCGGTGAGGAAGCGATTGGCCTGAAGGCTCGCTGCCCTGCCCCGCCCGAACCGCGAACTGTTGCCCCTCCCGATCCGGCCTGAGCGCGACACGCTGCCGCCAGCTTTTTGCGCCGCCGCAAGCGCCTGGGCGATGAAGGGCCGCGACGATTGGGCTCGCGTCGAGCGAATGCGGCCCGGACGGACGCGGAACTCGTGCTCATCGGACACGGCACCCGTCCTCACCCTGCCATTTGCACAGGCAATACAATAATTTGCATCCTCTCAGCACATTGCGCCAAGGCGCTGCAATGTGCGGGAAGCGGCAAAAAACCCAGCAAATGCAACCAACCGACCGCCGCACAATGTGCGCCCTTTTATCTTGCCGTCCTAATCGGTTGTGCTCTGCGAGACTTGGCATCCATCGTCGTTTCTCCTCAATGCCATGAT
>NZ_VFVB01000019.1:0-22790 GCF_006658535.1 Mesorhizobium sp. B2-4-13
CTACCTCAAAGCCACGGTGACACGGGCGCGCGACCTCATCACGGCCGGCGTAACCCTGCATTCCCCGGCCGCGCTCCGCCGCGTGCTGGATCTGCCGTCCGATCTTGACGAGCTGACCGCTGCCGAGCGGCGCGCCGTGCAGCGCTTCCTGTCGTGGGCCAAGGCCCACGACGCGCATGCCGGATATGTTGCCAGCCATCGCCGCGCATGGTGGGCCGTCCAGTTGCGCGACCCGGCCCCGATCCTCTGCACCTACATGGCTCGCAGCGCGCCGACATTCGTACGCAATGCGGCAGACGCCCGCCATTTGAACATCGCCCATGGGCTTTATCCGCGCGAAATACTAACCGAGGCACAGTTGAAAGCCATCTTGGGCTATCTCCGTACCGCCATCACGACCGACGGCGGGCGGATTTATGCTGGGGGATTGGTCAAGTTTGAGCCGCGTGAACTTGAGCGGCTGCGTATTCCAGCGTTAGATAAAATCCATGAATATGCCGATTCGCTGGACAAGCGCTCAACTGCTAGCCGACGCAACCGTGGCGAAAGGTCAATTCCGCGTTGAGCGGATTGCGGAGCCGCTCGATCTCTACAATCAGTTCTTCACGACCTTCGCGGCTATATTCCGTGACACTATTCAGAGACTACCGGCATTAAGCGGAGATCCGGTTGACGCTGGCGAAATCGCCGCCTTGGTCACGGGAAGGAACCAGCGCAAGGCGTTTCGGTATCTCACGGCCCCGCCAATCTCGGAAGATGACCTCAAGGCAGTCGCCGACACGACGCTTGCTCCCAAGGTGCTAAAAACCGACGCCGCAGGCGCCAAGCGCGTGCGGGATACGATTCTAGGCATCATTGATCCGCACCGGTTCCCGTGGATGGTGCCGCCCGGGCGTCTCCCCACCATCGAGGAGACTGAACGGGCAGTCATAGCGTCAGCAGCCCTGGCAGCCGCCCGCGAGGTAGAAACTCAGCGTCGCACTACTTCCAAGGAAACCCAGGAAGCAGCTGTAAAGGCCACCCTTACCGCCTTCGGCATGTCGGAAGTCCCTCGACGAGATATTCCGATATTGACTGCCGCGCCGGCTCCCGGCGAATTTTGCGGCGAGAGTCGCATTGCTGGGACCCGCGCCGACGTGGTGGCCCGTTTGCACAGCGGCCGCGTCATGGCGATTGAGTGCAAAGTGTCAAATTCCAGCGTTAACTCTTACAAACGCGTGGTGCACGACACTGGCGGCAAGGCCGCGCATTGGTATCAGCAGCTCGGCCAGGCGCAGGTTATTCCTTGCGCGGTGTTGAGCGGCGTTTTTTTGCCAGCAAACCTCTTGCAGGTGCAGAACCAAGGGGGCGTCTACCTTTTTTGGCAGCACCGCCTAAACGACCTTGCGGACTTCCTGGGCCAGCCAGGGGCTTAAGTTAGCGCCGAAAAGGTCACACCGCCGGCGACGATCGGCGCCGGCTGAATTGCCGGGAGACCGAGAGCGCCGCAAACTGCCGGCATGTTCACCCTTTCCGCAGAACTTAAAGCCAAGGGCGCCCTCGCCGAGGCCGCCTTTGCAGCTTGGCTGGACAGCTCCGGCGTAGCCTATATGTACGTCGAGCAGTCGCCCTTTACCGTTCCCGCCGGCCTCAAGGGCCGCATCAAGCGCCCGGATTACCTGGTGGGCCTGCCTCACATTGGCTTGCTTGCCTTCGACGTGAAGGCCAAGAGCGTTTACCGTGGCAAACTGGTGTTCGAGCTGGCCGAAGTCGAAAGGCTGGCCTGTTTCGCCCGCATGTTCCACCTCACCCTCTATTTCGTGTGCGTCGACGGCGACGACGCCGAGCTGCACCGCTGGGTGCCGTTGGCCGAGCTGGCGCGCCGGCCGGTGGAGGTGCGCAACCGGCGCCGCGTCGTCACCTATCCGGCCGCCGAGGCGCACCAAGCCAGGCTCGCCCTGCCCTTCCTTGACGTGCTGTTCCAGGTCACGGAATCGGCCATGTCGGCTTAGCTCTCCCCTGTAGCATCAGCCTTCAACTCGTTGGCCTTGACCCGTGGCAGCGGGCCGATGGTTTCACCCGCCGTCATGCGTCGCGCACCCCTCTTGTGGTGTTATCTCCTACCCCCTCCCCTGCCGCCCTGGCGGCGGTTTGCCGTTGGTGGCCGTGGCTCCCTTTGGCGTCGCGCTCATGCAGCCGGTTGTCGGTGGCTGTTGTGCCTGGTGCTGCCGGTATCAATCGGCATGCCCGCTCCAATTCGCTGCGCTCCCGAGTGGCCGTTGACACCGGCCCGGCCGTTCCGGCCGTCAGAACCCGTCCCACTGGCGTCCCCGAACCGGACGCGATGGTCGCGCCGGCGAAACCAAAGGGAGAGATCCACATGACCACCGAAAACAAAAACCGCCCCAGCCACGGCGTCTACATCGTCGAGGGCGAAGGCGACAACGCCTACTGGACCAAGGTTGGTGCAGCCTGGCCGCACAAAGACGGCGACGGCTTTAACATCCAACTCACCGCCCTGCCGATCGACGGCCGCGTGAGCATCCGCAAGCTGAAGCCACAGCAGAGCAGCCAGCAAGAAGGCCGGGCGCGATGAGCGCCCCCCTTCGTCTCCAGGGCCACAGGGCCGTGCATTGCGACTGCATCGAGGCCATGCAGCGCCTGCCGGCAGGATCGGTGGATTTCATCCTGACCGACCCGCCCTACCTGGTCAGCTACCGCGACCGGCACGGCCGCACTGTCGCCAATGACGACAACGCCGACTGGCTTGCGCCGGCGTTCGCGCAGATGCACCGCGTCCTGAAGGACGGCGGCTATTGCGTCAGCTTCTACGGCTGGAATCAGGTCGACCGCTTCATGGCGGCCTGGCGTGGCGCAGGTTTCCACATCGTCGGGCACCTGGTCTTTACCAAGCCCTACGCCTCATCCCGCCGGCACCTCGCCCATCACCACGAGCAGGCCTACCTGCTGGCCAAGGGCCGCCCGCCCTGCCCGCGCCGGCCCCTGCCCGACGTGCTGCCATGGGACTACACCGGCAACCGGCTCCATCCCACGCAAAAGCCTATCCGGCCCCTGCAAATGCTCATCGAAAGCCTCTCCCGGCCGGGCGACCTGGTGCTTGACGCGTTCTGCGGCTCCGGCTCCACGCTGGTGGCGGCGCAGGCCTCCGGCCGGCATTGCCTGGGCTTCGACCTCGATGCCCGCCACGCCTTCACAGCCGGAATGCGGCTCCATTCCTCAAATAGCGCATAGCGCATACGCTCTAGCGCATGCGACACGTCCACCCTGCGGCGGCTTTGCCGCCGTCCGGGGCGCTTTTGGCCCCGTTTGGCGCCTCAAACCGCCCCGCCTGTCGATGCCGCAAAATGACTGATAATCCCGGCCGTGGAATACGAGGTGCCGGTAGCGGCTGGGCACGAAAGGCCACTTCCGGCCTTTTGTGTTCCCAAGCCCCTGCCGGGCCGGCCTAGGCCTGTCAAGGGCGGCCCCCGGTCGCTTGCGAAGCCCTTGACTGGCCGTTGCCGGTCTGGCTCTTGCGCTATGCGCTATAACGTACGCGCTATGGCGTGTTGTACATTTCGGCACTTCCCGGTTGGCTGCCCCTCGCCCGGTTGCCGGCCGTCGTGGGCCGCACCTGCCGGCATCAACCGGCCGCCCGCTCCATTCGCTGCGCTCCCGTGTTGCCGATTGACCCCTGGCCCGGCCGTCCCGGCCGGCGGCACGCGGCCCCGTGTCCTGGCCGAACCGGCGCGAGATCGCGGCGGCAACACCAAGGAAGAACCGAACATGACCACACAGACCGCCGTCAGCTACGAAGTCTTTATCGCCCGCATGGGCCACTACCCGGACGGCTCGCAGGGCCTTATCGACGCGACCGAGCATCCTCTAACCGACCATTTCTGGTCAGTTTGGGTTATGGCGGCCAGTGGCGATGACATTGACGAAGTGGAAGACCACGACTTCCCGCTCGACGCCTACCAGCTGGCCAGCGCCAAGGCCTGCGAGCTGGTCAGGCGCTTCAACGCCGACTTTACCGAGTTGTGACGTATACGCTATGCGCTACGCGCTGTGGCGCGTAAGGCACAGCGCACGCGCTTTCGCGTATAGCTTATAGCGCATACCTTGTCGCGCGCGCGGGCTGGGGTATAGAGTGGCCCCATGAAAACAGTCACCTTCGTTACGCAGAAGGGCGGCAGCGGCAAAAGCTCGCTGGCCGCCAACCTGGCCGTCGCGGCCGAGCAGGCCGGGGAACGTGTTTTCCTGCTGGATCTCGACCGGCAGGGCACATTGGCCCGCTGGATTGACCGGCGCACGGCCGAGACGCCCGGCTTCGACACCATTGCCTCCGAATCCCAGCTCGACGCCGCCTTGGCGACGCTCGCCCAGCAGCATTTTACGGTGGCCATCCTCGACACGGCCGGCACCGACAGCCCGCTGGTGACGGCCGCCATCCGTGTGGCCGACCTGTGCCTCGTCCCGGCGCGGCCGACGCCGGCCGACCTCGAAGCGACCCAGCCGACCCTTTCCGCCATCCAGGCGACGCGCCGGCGGTTTGCCTTCGTCCTGTCGCAGGCGCCGGTGCGCAGCGGCCGCTTGGGCGAGGCGGCCGCAGGCCTGCGCATGCTCGGCGTGCTGGCCGAGCCGCCCATAGCCCAGCGCAACGACCACCAAGACGCCTTGGGGGCAGGGCAGGGGGTGACTGAGTTCAACCCCGGCGGCAAGGCCGCCGAGGAAATCCGCTCCCTGTGGGGCTGGATTGCTACCAAACTGAAACAGAAAGCCTAAGCCCATGACCAAGCGACCATCCCTTGCCGGATTCGCGCCCGCCGCCCAGGCGGTCCCGCCACAGCCAGACCAGGCGCCGGCGCAGTCCAACGTCCGCCAGCTGGTGACAACCGCCGCCGAGCCGGACAAGAAATACCACAAGCTCAATGTCTACCTGACCGAGCAGGAAGTCAGAACCATCAAGCTTATCGCGCTCGACAAGGGCAAGCGCTACAGCGACATCGCTGCACAGGCCATCAGGGAGTGGCTAGAGCGCAATGGCCATGCGCGATAGCGCATAGCGTACACGCTATGCGCCAAGAGCAGGGGCGTCGCCCCTTACCGGGGCAAGGCCACGGTTCCCGAGCCTCGCTTGCGCTGCGGCCGCCGTGGTGTTTCCTTGCCCCGCCCAACCCCACACTTCGCCAGTGGGGCAGGGGGGCTAGTCCCCATCTGCAATAAGGGGACAGAAGGCCGATTCCGGCCGAGCTGCCTATCGACGCGGCAAAAATCGCACAGGGGCTTGACCAAATTTGGGGCGTCTGCTCCGGTTTTTGGTGCGTTGATTCCCGTTGTGCGCTACCGTGGAAGGACAAAAGGACGTTTTATGGCCGATTCCACACCCCCGCCAAGCCGCAAGCAGCAAAAGAAGGCCAACCGCATCGCCATTGTCCAGGCGTCCAAGCGGCCGCTTTCCGAGGAGGAGCTGGCGCGCCTCGAACGCAAGACGCGCTCCTTGCAGAACCGGCGCGGCCGTAAACAACCCGCCATCATGCCGGCGAAACTCGCCCGCACGTCCGCCTTCGCGCCGCGTCGCAAGGGCCTCATCACCGACAGCAACTTTGTCCGCGTCTACGAGGTGCCAGGCTATTCCGTGGTCGAAGTGCGGGGCAGGGAGCTTGGGAGCCAGCACCGCGATGCCATCTATGCCCTATTCCGATTGCCACGCACCCGCGTGACCATCCCAAACCCCGCCTATCGGCCGGGGACGCTCATCGTGCCGACCACGACCTACTACGAGACACGCACCACCTGGCGCGAGATCCTCAAGACCATGGGGCGCACCGAACACGTCAACAACCTCTTGAGTATGCTGCATATTTTCCAAGAAATTCAGCAAGTCAGTTTGCTCATTCACCAAGGCCGCTCGATCGAGGAGCTGGAGAAAATCCGCAAGGCGAGGGCCAATTCCATGCTGGCCGACACGCGCGGCGTCGCTTCTCCGATGATTACAGAGCTGATGTGGGACGGCGCCCAGCTGGATAGCGGCATAACCGTGCGCTACGGCTCCACGGTGCTGGAAATGATCGAAAAGGCGCATCTGGTGAGCATCAACGCCGATGTGCAATTCCGGCTCAACTCCGACCACGCCAAGACCTTCTGGCCGTTCATCGACAGCCAGCCGAATTTTACCTACATCGACGAGATCCGGCTGGCGCAGCTCACCGGCCGGATAATTTGGGCCGAGGACACGACCAGCGCCGATCGCGCGCAGTTCCGCAAGGAATGCCGCGAGGCGTTCAACGACATGAAGCAGGCGGGCGGCCTGACCGACTGGCGCGAGGAAGTCACCGGCTTCGGCCGCAACAAGGGCCGGCGCTACCATTACACCCATGCCTCGCCGCGCCAGCTGGAAATGGACCTTATCGCCCAGGGGGCTCCAGATCTTCCGCAGGCCGGCCACGACCCCCAGGGGGTGCCGGGGCTTTCAGACCGCTAGGCCGGCTGTTTTCGCATAAGGCATTGATTTTTCGACGGAACCAACGCCCCAAAAAGCTAATACTTCGACCAGTCAGAAAGGGCGGAAATGCGCCGTTTATGGGAATCAACGCCCCAAATTGGCTGTTTACAGCCGCTTTTGATGCGTTTTCATGCCAAAGGTGATTCGGAAGTGACGCCCCAAAAATTCGTAACTCTCGCCCCAAAAGGCGGAAGTGACGCCCCAGATTTTGGGAAGTGACGCCCCAAAACTATATGCTAACAAACTGAATTTGAAACAGAATTTCACCTATATAGACCTTCTTTATAGATATATAAAAGACCTTTCTTAGAGACGCTGGCGACTTTTCACGCCGCCGACAAAAAGGATTGCGCCAAAGAAGGGCGCACCTTTTTGCGGCTAGGCCGGTGCGGAAGTGACGCCCCAAAAGAAGCCGGCAGCCCTGGTGCCCCCCATCCTGACCTCAGCTGAACAACGGCCGCTGGGGCAATGAAAGGGCAGGGGCAACCTTAGCGGGCTTTAAAACCACTTTCGGAGAGGACAAGGATTGGGGGTCAACTATCTCATGAACCCTGCCCAGAACGGGCGGAGGGAGCATTGAGCGCGTTCCGTGCAGTATATGTGAGGCGGTCAAGTGACCGCCTCCGGTTTGGGTGGCGCCTCACTGGACACAGACCAGGCGTGTCACGTCGCACGGCTTTCCGGTGCGCTGGTAGCACTCGGAAAGGGCCATGTCGTGGGCGTCGTCGGGCGTTGTCCCAAACTCCAAAGCGTAGCGGGATTGCGTTGAAGTCGGAATGACACGGGCAACTGCGGCGCACGTGTTGTGGAAAACCTTGGCTACCTCGCAGCGGGTTCCCGCACTGAAGTTGGCGCAAGTCGTCATGACGTCGGCACTTGCGTCCTGCGGCGTTGCGAAACCCCGTTCACTGAGGATGACTACGCCGTTTCCTGCCGTAGCGAACGCTCCATAAACGCCCCGCGCACCCGATGGCATTGGACGCACAACCGGCAATTCGTAAGCACTTTGATCGTCGGTGCCATTCGAGGTGAGGCTGGCCACCTTGCTCTGGAGGTCCTGGAGCTGCTTGTCGAGGTCGACACGGGCCATGTCCTGTTTGGCGATCTGTCCCTTGAGCTCTAGATTCATGTCCCGCAATTCGTCATTCCGGTGGATCATCTCGTCGCGATCGGCCGTCATCTTGGACAGCTGATCGGTCAGGGACGCTATCTGCGGCTGGGCGGCCGCCTGGTCTTGCAACTCGGCAAGCTTCGCCGAGAGCCGGGTGCGGTCGGCGTTAGCGGCATCGAGCTTCAGCAGCAAATCCCTTGTCTCGGAGGGAGTCCGGTTTGTGACTTGAGACAGCTGGCGCCTGAGATCGAGCATCGTGTTCCGCAGGTCATCCCTTTGTGAAACTAGGGTAGCCACCTTGGTGGTGAGATCTCCGACTTGCGCACGCAGCGCGTCGGAAATTATCGTGGCGCCTGGATCAGCCGAAGCGGAGAGGGCAGGTGACGAGCCGCTCGCAGACGGGGCCACTCGCGCCCTCGCGGCCTCTTGGGCAACCGCAAGACGGGACTCAAGGTCACTGATTCGTGCCTTCAATTCCTCCGAAGCGGGTGCAACGGTGGCAACAGCCATCCCGATACCTTCGGATGGCTTCACGGCGTCGCCCCGAGAGAACGGCCACACGACGATCATACCGAGAAAAAGCCCGCCGGCGGCCGCGCCGGCGAGAGACCACCAGTTTCGCGTTCCTACGGCCATACTGGCTGCAACTGGCGAAACCTCGGAGGCAGGGGGTATGGCAGGCCCGCTATCGACCACCAGGGCTTGCCCGATTTCACGCTCGAAATCGGGCATAGAAAGCGTCTCTTCAGGAGTGGAAAGGGCGACAGGCGCGGGGGATTGGATGGCCTCCGGCCAGACAGCCTCCTGGCGGAAGCCTAAAAACACGTCCTCGAAGACCAGCCGGGCACCAGGCTTGATCAACGCCACCGCGTCAGGCGCCAATGTGAACGACGCGGCCCCTTCAAGGGCTTTACCCTCGACAAGGGTTTTCCGCGTATGCGACCAGCCCGACGGTGTCAGGAAACTGCGCGTCTTGCGGTCATTGATGGAGAGCCTAACCGACTTGCTGGCAAGCACCTGGCCTTCGAGCCGGATCGCCGCACCGCCTAGGTCGCTGATTTCAATGTCGACTCCCATCAGCCACCCCACCGGTCATAAAGAGATTCAAACAGGCCGAATTCGTGGAAGTGCATGAGGCTTGCCAGCACCGGCCTACGATTACGCATGAGGATCAGCTGGACCCCAGCGGGCAGGGCGCGGATCTCGCTACCAAGGGCGACGGGATCTTTCTTGAACCGGACCTGTTCGGAAACCGTGGTCGAACTGTTGTCACCGGAGGAAGAGCTGTCGTTGTCGGCCCAGCTGGTGCCCGAGGATCCCCCTCCGCTGGAATCGCCATACGTCGTCGACCGGTTGTAGCCGCGGCTGGAGCTTGTCGAGAACGACGTGCCCTCTGTCGTCGAGGAGGTCTGATAGCGGTGGGCCCATTCCTCTGTATTGCCGAGCTGCTGTGAAAGGAATTCGCAAAGCTCGGGGTCGGTCATGCCGAAGTAGGTCGAGGCGCCCGCATTGGATACGAAGGTCGACCAGTTCTCCTTGTAGATCTCGCGGAGCTGGCCGATGCTTTGGGCGAACGTCCAGATCTGCACGCCGTAGCCCGCCAGATAAGCGATGCCCTGTTCGATTGGCGGCATGTAGCCCAATGACGGAAACTCATCGAGGAGGAACAGGACAGGGCAGGGGGGCTTTTCAAGCCAGCCGGCCTTGAGATGGACTTCGTCGGTCCAGTCGGAGGGACGGGTCAGTTCGACTGACGCGAGCCCGACAACCATGCGGAGCACGCTGCGGTACTCGCGCAGAAACTCCGGAGGAATGACAACGTAAAGCGTCGTCGGTGCGGGGTTGTCCTCGGGCGGCCGGCACATGGAGCGCTTCAGGTCAGAGAACTTGAAGTCACTGGCCGAGGTAATGCGCTGGAGTCGTGGCGAAAGCCAGATTGCCATGCCGGAGCGGCAGGTCGAGAGGATGCCCGCACGGACTTTCTGCTCATGCTCATAGAACTGCGTGACCATCGCCTCCAGAATTTCATCTAGCATTTCGACGGCATGAAGCCGGATCTCGCCTACGGACCGGTCTATCGGCGACTTGTCGTCGCTGGTCATGGCTGGGAAAAGCAGTTTGATGACGGTTCGCATCGTGCGGGACGGATCTCCCGGCAGGTGAGCCGTGGCGACGTAGAACAGGATCATCGTCAAGAGGCCGCGCGCCTCAATGTCCCAAAACTCCTCGCCAGGGCGGGAGGGGATCAGCATTTCGGCAAGAAGGCGCGTATCGTCAAACGTCAGCGAGGACGGACTGCCGTTCGCGTTAACGCGGATGAAATCCAGCGGATTGTACCGGTGGCTATCGTCGGCAAACGGCGCAAATTTGAGGACGCGCGCTCCCTCGTAGAATGTGGAACGATGCCGCTGTGTGAGGGCAAAATTCTCATTCTTAATGTCCATGACCAGGCAGCTGCCGGCGTAGAGCAGGAGATTGGTGACAATCTGCGCCGTACCTTTGCCGGCGCGCGTGGGGGCTATGGTAAGCAGGTGGCCATCATCGTTGTACTCGACGATGCCGCTTTCGGGCGAAGGCTCTGAGCCGGCCGAATTGGTGAGAACCCCGAGGAAAGGGCGCCGGCCACGAGGATAATCGGTGACCAAGGGATCACCGCTGTAGTTGATGTCGCGCCGGCCTTGAGTGGCCGTGACGAAGCAGGAAAGCCTTTGACTCGACCATGCCACTGGGCGATGCCAGACGGTCGACCAGTAGGATCGCCACAGCTCTACATGGTCTGCGGCGCGCGCGCTAACGAGCGAGCCGATCACGCCGATGTCTCCTTGGCCTTCGACGTGTCAGCAGGGGCGGTCGCCGGTTTGGCTGTGACCTCCCGGGAGGCGGTCTCTTCGGCTACGTTGTCGGGCAGCATGGTGCCGGGCATCTGCGGCCGCAAACCCCACAGAGTGCGCCAGGCGTTTCCACCGTGCTTGGCTTCGATCTCGACGCGCTTGATTTCAGATTCCAGGAATTTGCGTTCCTCCTCCTCCGCCTGCACCCGCTTCGCGTCATGGATCACGGCATGACGCATGCGGGCGATCGACATCCACAGCCAGTCCTCCCGGGAGCCACGCAGGCCGGCCAGCAGGTAGGTAAGCAACTCCTTCGGGTAGATGCTGAATGGGGTGCGATCGATCGACCAAGGCTCGAAGCCATAACGGAAGAAGGTGAGGGGACCATCTTTCGCAAAGGGGCTTCGCGTGATCACCACGGGCCGTTCGGCCTCGGGAATTGCAAGATAGGCTTCGACGATCGCGTCCGTATAGTCGGGCTGCATTTCCAACTGAATCGAAGCGGCTCCCCACCAACCGAAGTGGTCGAGGATGACGGGATAGCGTGGCCTCAGCTGCTCCTGGATTAGTGTCCGCAGATTGGCGTCCGTCATCGGGGGTAGCCGAGTCGGAAAATCGTCGAGTGTTGTTTCCGTCAGCACGCTGTGCGAACTGGCATTTCCGACTTCCCAAAAGAACAATCGCCGATTGAAATCCTCGTACCGCGTCGCCGGCGGGAGGTGTTCAGGAAATTCATGGATCTCGGGGCCGAACTCTATCGGATCCACCTCCTCGCCGAGCTTGGGGCGGATGTTGCCGTAGTTCGGAGGGAGCGGCGGGACCTCGACCTCGACGATTTCCGGCTCGATGATGATCGGCGCGGGTTGCGGCTCGGGTTCGGGTGGCTTCGGGAAGAAGCGCCGGTACAGATCTTTCAGGCTAATCCACTTGAACCGGACTGCCGTTGCCAAGAACGCGAATGCTCCGACGAGCATCCCAACCAAGAATGTCCCCACCTTACACCCCGTGTTTTCCCCACCGCATACCGGCACGTGGGCGCCCGTCCGTCAAGGCCAGGCGATGTTCGGGGTCGCGTTTTCACACCGAGGCGCTGCAGAAATCGCGGCGGCCCGGGCAGGGGTTGCGTTTCCTTGGAGGGCTGTTAATTTCCGTAGCTAGTGCGCACTTATGGGTTTGCAAGCAAACCCGGCCGGGGGACGCGTGGCGATCTACAGCTTGCACCACAGTTCGATTGGGAAATCGACGCAAGCACAGCCTTATACGGCGGGTGCACATGCCTCTTACATCACGCGGAAAAGCGCTCTCTCACAGACAGCGTCGGGGCGTTGCCCTGACGACAAGGACAGGGTCACTGCTTACCTCCGCCATCAGGAAGACAAGGTCAGGAAGAACGGGCGTGTCGCTGACAAGCTGATGCTGGCCCTGCCACGAGAACTGACTGCTGAGCAGCGCGTCGCGCTGGTCCGCGCCTTTGCAGAAGATGTAACGGCCGGGCGGGCTGTGTGGTTTGCCGCCTTCCACGAGAAGGGCAAGGACTCAGTCAATCCCCACTGCCACCTTATCGTCTGTGACCGAGACGTGAAGAGCGGCGTCAGGGTCTTCGGAACCTCTGAGAAGGGCAGTACCGAGCGCCTCCGTAGGTTGTGGGAACACCACGCCAATGCGGCCTTGGCGCAAGCCAATCGCAAGGAGCGGATCGACCGGCGGACACTTGAGGCGCAAGGCATCAGGCGGCGGCCGACTATCCATGTTGGGGTGAGATCGCGCCAGCTGGTGCGAGACAACAAGCGGCTCCAGTCGCGGCCGAGGATGATCCGCAACAATTGTCAGGCCCGAACTCGGCAGCGGCGGGTCGACTATCCCACGCTCGACCGGGGGAAGTTACGGCTAGAGGAGAACGTCGACATCCGGCACGCCAACTACCTGGATAGCCGCGTCGAGAGGCGCGAAGCGGAATATTGGGAAGCCATCGACCGCGATGCTTACAGGCGCGACATCATGGAGTTGAAAAGGCTGAACGCTGTATTGCAGTATAGCGAGGACGGGAGGGACATCACCGGATCGCGCGACGAGCGCGGACGAGGCGGGGGTCGCGAGCGCTAACTAGACGTCGTAGCCGGTAATGGACTTCATCCTGGTCGGGTCGATACGCTTTTGTTCCAGGGGCCGAACCCAACGATGCCCGGCGGGCAGGAAGAAACTGCATGAAAAGCGGCGAATATGAATACAAGTATAGTAAAAAAGTCCGCCAAAGTGATGAATATGTAAAGCCATGCCAAAATCGTGAATCGTGCCAGAGGGGCTGTCAACTAAAATGAGCAAAGATGAAAGAGAAATTATTAGGCAGAGATTAGTTAGTACGAAAGCCAGTTTGGCGGAGGCGCGGGCCGATATGGGGCGCGGACTTGAGAAGATCTACGACAATCCCCAGAGGGCGTTTGACGGCATTGCTGATTTCTATAAGAGCAAGGGCGAGGGCGCGCTAATGAAGAAGCTGGAGCAGGACCCGGCTTATTTCGGTGCGAAAAACGGCCATCTCGGCTCCTCGAGCTTTCTGACGTGGGGAGCGGGCGACAAGCGCGCGGTGGCCGCAGATGTAGCCAAGGGCCTTCCAGGCAAGGTAAAGGGCGTTGTTGACCTTGAACAAAAGGTCGAGAATCTGCGTAAGGCGCTTCATGGCGAGGAGATGGACTTCACTCCGGGGGGAGGCCGGGACAAGGGTGGGCCCAACAGGTAGCCGGTATCTGACTCGACCAGCGATCCGCTAGGTTTTTGGGCGCCAGCTCACCGCCATCACCCAAATTTCCGGTTCGTCCGGCCGGGGCTGGCGCTTCTGCCAGTCCACCGTAAACCCGGCATCCCTCAGCAAGGTGACGGTTTCTTTCGCCGTCGTCGTGTTGCGGAGGTCAAGGGGTGCGTCCGGGGCGACGGTCAACGTGTCGAAGCCCTTCGACGCCATTACGGTGATGGCCTGGCTCACCTGGTCAATGCCAAACAGCCGTGCTGCCGTGTCTTGCCGTGCCCGTTCGGCCAGCTCCCGCGTGCCGATCAATTTACTAGCCAGCGCCATTTTGCGAGAGTCGGTCATGGCTAGGCCGCCCGCTTCACGCCGGCCGCGTAGCGGCGGCCGAGGTAGGTGTCGGTCACATCGAGCCGGCCGTGGCCCAGCTCATGCGAGATTTCCAGCCGTGCGGCCCGATCGCGCGCCGCGTCGGCGCGGCTCATCTGGTCGACCGTCGGGCCGCCTTTTTTCGGGCAGGCCCAGCCGGTCAGCACCTTGTAGCGCCATTGGGCATAGGCGTGGCGGTGCTTGTGCGGATTCCGGCAACCGGCCCGCAGCGTCTTGTTTTCGTAATTCTTGACGGCCTGGATGTAATTGCGGCCGTCGCCGATCAGGCTCCCGTCGCCGCACTCTGCGCGCACCTCATCCAGCAACGCCCGTTGCTTCGGATGGGTCAGCGGGATCTCGCGGTAGCGACCACCCTTCGTCCAGCTCGCTTGCAGTATGAGGCGCGCGCCCCGGTCGGCCAGCACCGGCCGCATCTTCAAGGCTTCCTCGCGGCGTAGACCGAAGGCGGCTTGCAGTTTGAGCGCCAGCTCAACCTTGCGATCGCCAATCTTCGCTAACGTGCCGGCATCGAGCGCTTGCGCGCGATCGGCGCCGCCACGGGTGCGTTCTTCCAGCCCATAATGGGCATTGTCGGCCGGAATCATGCCGGCTTTGCCGGCCTTCTCAGCCCACCACCGCAGCCAGCCCAGGCGATTGCGTATGGTGGCGTCGACGATACCGCCCGCCTTCCAGCTCGCCACCAGCCTATCGACATGCTTGGGGGCGAGGTTCTTTGCCGCCTTCAACTTGAAGCCCAGGGCGTGCAGCTCGTCGGCAAGCTGTTGCAGGCCCCGAGCGCGGCACGCCTTGGTGGAAAATGACCCCTCCCCGCTGTGGCGGGTCAGGTTCATCAGGTCAAAGTGCAGCTCTTTCATCGTCGTTCTTTCGGTGAGTTTTAATGACCATGCGGCTCCCGCCAGGCGGGGCGGCCGATGGAGCCGTGAGGCTCCCGAGGGTCGGCATTTCGGTTAGCTAAACGTACTTTCCCGGTCCCATGTGTCTCCAATTCGTGTTCGAGGTTGCGCGGCCCGCAGGCCGCCTTGTCATTCGGCGCTGCGTCGAGTTTCCTCCGTGTTTGGTTGCCTCCGTGGGCTCATCCAGTGCCGTGCCCGTAGGGCCGTGCGATGCTTCGTTATTGTTGCTGTGCATTTAGGCGGGGGCCTCCCCTCGCCGCTGGGTTTGCTGCATGGTCTTGCCATGCTGTCGCGTTGTGTTTGCATTGTCAGGGTTCCTTTCTCAAATGTTGGGGGCGCTGTGGCCCAGATGTCGCTGTGTCGAATCCGACGAGTGCCCGCGTGGCACTCGCCAGGCACTTATGCCCGGCCGCGCGGCCCGTGGCTGACATGGCGACTGTTTGCGCCTAGCATTGGCGGTGAGCGCCGGTTTCCGTGAGGGCCAGCTGGGGTAGGTAGCCCTTGCGATGCCCTGTCACTACCTGCGCTGCGGTAGTGACAGGGCTGCGTTGCTGCCTTGGTGTGGCGATTTCAGCACCCCTGTAATCGCCGGCAGGCCCGCTTTTGGCGTTCCTGCCCGTGGCGTGCTTAGGGCCTTTGACCGCCCAGCCGCGCCAGCAGGGTCTGGCCGACCCCGCACCCTGGCATGGGCGCTAGCGCCCAGGGGGTTGCACCCCACACCCCGCCACGGCCGCTGGTGGCGGCCGTGAGGCAGGGATGGCTTCGCTACGGCGCTGTTTGATTGCGCGCTACGCAATCCCTGCCCAAACACCGGCTTCGCCGGCAACGGGCGCTTTCGCAGCTCAAAATTTTTGATTTCCCGCCCTTGACCCGTCGAACGCAACTACTAGGTTCGCGTTTAACGGGTCGATGCCTCTATAGGCATCAAGAGACGCTGGGCTAAATGCCCAAGCTGCCAGCCGGACTCAACCGACTGCCGCCGCCAATCCTACGCTCCGCGTAGGTGAGGTCGCGGCAATTCAATGCTGGGCCTCTTTCTCAGAGAAAGGAACCCAGATGTTCGTCTACGTTGTTGAATTGAACCGCTGCCGAGGGGACAATGTTCTCCTGGCAGCTCAGCGTTTCACCAGGCGCGGCATTAACGCTAGCGTTATCAGACAGCACAAAACGACATTGCGGCTTGAACGCCCTAAGGGCATGACGTGGCAGGCTTTTAAAGCGGAAGTCCGCCGCGAGCTTCAGCCCCGCCAGGGTTCGGCCTTGGTGCACAGCCACAGGAGTGGCAGAACCTACGTTTGCAGCAATTCTGGCAATCGTAGCGGCCGGTTTGACCGGATAAGCTAATTAGGCGGTTCGAATTGAATTCGCCGCTCTGTGGATGGGATTTGGGGGGATTTCTCCCCCCATAATCCTCAGTGATAGAACGCCAAAATGGTGTATATAAGCGGTAGTGCATAATAATTGTGTGTAATAATCGCAAAGATGTAGGCCGCCGCAATAACGATATAGGCTCTATTAACGGTAATTCTCATATGTATTTTTATTCCTCTGTGTTTTAAACAGCCTTGGTGACTGCGAAGTATTTAGACATCGACGCAGCCAGACTTGGCTAAAAATGACATTTTTTTTGAAAAAAATTGAAGCGAAGGATGGACGGCGGAAATTGCCGATTGATGACATGGGTCATCGCCAACGAATCATAAGAAGGGTAGATAAAACCTACCTTCCTCACCTATAGTATGACACGTTTATCTTGATTTGTCAAGATATTTCAGTAGGATAGGAGGCTAAGGGCGTTGCCCTCGCGTGGGCAAGGGGCGCGGTTCCCGAGGCTCGCCGGAAGGCGCGTTGCGCCAGATCCGACTGCGCCCGCCGCGCTGATCCCCTGCCCTTGCTACCCCACCCTCGCCGGGAGGCAAGTCCCCTGGGGGACTTTGCTAAAGGTATAGGCAAAGGCGCCGGCTCGCGGCGGCACCTCTAGAATTGGGGTACTTCCGCGTCTTTCCATAATTTTGCGAACTCCCGATGACGTTCGAGCAGGGGCAAAAGTGCTTTTGCAGAGATGCCTAGCCGCCGCAGAAATAGAAATGTCAGAAGAAGGATAAGCCTGCGGCTCGCCCAGTACATGCCACGCCCATCCAAAGCCGTTGCCTGAAGGGTTTCTGTAAAATGCGTGTAATAATTGCGGGTTTCGACAAGCTTACGCTGATAAGATTTAGGGAAAGCCGGAGGTGGACCGCCAAGGTCAATTGAAAGATCAGCGACGATTGATCGTAGCCGTTGAGCCAGGCTAGGCTCGTTTATGAACGCGTATGTTCCCTTTAATTTCTCACGCATGGCGACGGTCGCGGCTGCTGGGATTGCATCAACTAACGTCTTTACCAACGGAGCGAATGCATCTGCTGGCATCAGTTCGGCTTTGGTAGTGCGACGGTGAAAGACCTCGAGCGCCTGAATTGCTAGAAGAAAACGCACATTTACTGTCATGTCTTTCGCGCTGCTGATCGTGAAGAATAGGCCGATCGCCGGGTTGAAAATCTCGTACTGGTCAAACCAAAGCTGAAGCGCGGCGGGATTGGCTTCGAACAATTCGTTCGCGGAAATCAGTGGGGGTTCGTGCGATGGACGTTGGCCTGCGTGCTGGCGTGTCAGCTGCGCGTAAACACGTGCGAGACGAGGTCTGGGGTGCTCTTCGGTCAGGTCTTCTGCCGGCGCTGATAGTTCCAGGTGCGTTAAGGGCAAGAAATGGCCGGTACATAGCGACGCCAGGTCTTGAATTCGCGTCGCCTTGGCCATGAGCCATTTAAGAGAGCGTGCCGCTCTGGGAACGATAGCAAGGTTTCGGAACGCATTGATTTCAGAATGCGTTACAGATTTGTTTGACCGATATGCTGCGCCGATTGAGCTTAAGTCGAAATCTATATGAGACGCCAGGTTACTGCCGCGCGGCACGGACGCCGTGACCGTGACGCTATCATCAGCAAATTCAAACGAAAAAAGCCGACTTTCCAGCCACTCTTCCAGCTTTTCAAAACGAAAATAGCATTTTGTAAAAATCTCGTCGTCGGTTTCGCTATCAATGTGCACGCCGATGATGAGTAAACCCGTATCCCAGGTCTCGACGGCAAATCCAGGTGCGTTGATTTGTCGTTGTTTATTGATCGCTTTTATAAGCGTGACCGGCTTTCCGTTTCTAGTTATGCCAAAAATATTTGCCTGGTCGATACCGTCAACAAGAATTGAAAAAGGCGATGAGACCTCTTGTAGCGAGCCAAAAATTCTAAGAGTGGCGCCGTTAGAAGGCTCAAAAGTTAGGGTGCCAGCTTCCGGCTTATTTTCATTGCCCTTCAGCCACCACAATCCTTCTTCTGAAAAAGTGTCCTGAAGGCCATAAGGGATAGTCATTGGGCGTTCACCTTTGTGCTGGGGAAACCGATATGCATATAAACGTTTCCCAGCCATTTGGATTCACGAGTCAATGAATCGGCGTCTCGCTGAGTCGGTCATTTATGGCCTTTCAGAGCGCCGAACACGGGGGCCGAGGCCGCTTACGATACATCGCTGCGAGCGGCAGGCTGATAGCGACTGCAATGAACGCCAGCGTGCCAAAGAATACCATGACCATCCCCTCACCTTTGCCGGCGCCGTTCAATCGAACAGGTCCGGCTCCTCCTCTGCGGGCCAATCGTTGTCCTCGTTTTGGCCCTTAGAACGCCGGCGAACCTTGGCGGCAAAGACGTAATAAGGTATCTCGCCCGAGCCAAAGGCGGCCAACAGGTCCTTGTACAGCTCGAATTTCTCACGAGCTTCGGCCGCCACGTTCATCATATCGGTGGTGATGAACTTGAGGAGCCGGGCGTCCGGCTTACTGCCCAGGCGGATGTCATGGTAGCCAAGCATATCCTTGTGCCGCACGACGCTGACAATTTCTGTCGCAGTTTCCGGCATGAGCTGATTGTAGGTCTGGTGGATAAGCACCCCGGCCGTGTTGAGCAGCTTGAAAGTGACAAACGGGATGCGCCGGGCAATGAAGACCGGAACGCAGCCGAGGACGGTGGACTTCAACAGCAATTCCCTGATTTCCTCACGGTTCGGATACATCCACTCGCGCACATTTTTGCATTCGATGCCGAGAAATCCGGCGTCGGGGTGCAGGACCAGGAAGTCGAGCGAGCGATGACCTGGCAGGACGAGCGTGCCGATATGATTTGGGGGCTCGACTTTGGTGTAAGCCTTGCTGTCATCGTGCTTGTGGAGGTCTGGAAACCGCCCAAAAAACTCCAGATTCGGCACTTCGGAGAGTGCATGGAACGTCGCTATCTCGAGCGTCTGACCATAGCGGCCTGGTAGGTTGTTGGCCTGGAATTTCAGGAAAAGGTCGGCCAGCTCATCGAGGCGTTTCGTGACGACCGCCGCCGGGGTGTTGGCCAAGTGAAACCAGGTGTTGCCGGCCTTGTCAGTGGCCTGCACAAGGCCTTCCTGTATCAATTCGTTGCGCGCCGGCGTCAGGACGTGCGGGTCGATGCGCATTCCGAAGGGGCCGGCGTCGGAAATCTTTTGCTCAAGGGTCCGGGCGTTGGCGACGACCTGCTTTTGCAGGACGAGCATAATACGGCGTCGCGCGAGGTCGTGTCTGTCCTCTTGAGACCGCTCCGCCATCTCCCCTCTTATATATATTTAGCAGTATTTCCCCTGCCCCCGTCGTTTACGAGGGCGTGGCGCCCCCGGTCAAGGGCCGCGCTGCTCGAGGCGCCGTGGCGTCGAGGACGCGCTTTTCACGAGGCAATTGCAGGCCTCGCGTCCGTTGCCCGTTCACGATGCGGCCAGCGGCCCAATCGCGCTCGCGCGCGGTGCGCCCCAACGACATGGACGGCACAGCACGCCGAAACCAGATAGTGCCTTGGTCTTCGGGCTTGATGTTGAGTTTGCGCGCGTACTCCGGCTCCGCTCCCTTCAGCAGGTAGAACATGTCGCCGTTGAGGTTATAGACCGCCTGTTGGTGCATGGTGTCGTCTGGCTGGTCGCCGAGGACCTTTTTCATGCGCTTCTCGATGATGGCCTGGGCCTCTGCTTGCATGTGCTCAGGGATGCTCAGCAGCCAGTTGACGTGATGCTTGCCGCCTGGTGCCTCCCATATGGCGAGGTCGCAGATGCTGCCGTCGACAAGGTCCTGCTTGCGCTTGTAGTCCCACCAGGAACAGAAACGGCGGCGGATGTCGCGGAACTGGCGCGACGGTCGAAACTCTTCACCTTGTTCGGGCCAGCCGAAGTCGATGACGACCTGCCAGTTTATCGGCCGACCGACCCGCCAAGAATGGCGTGCAGCGCGGAGCAATTCACGGGTTTGACGTGCGCGGATGTGGCGGGAGGGGGCCGTCAGCATTCCCTGGCTCTTTCTGAAGGTTAGGTGCTCTTGTTACCAGTAAGACCGAATCATCCCCTGTTTCGGAACATATCAGGAACCCGCAACGGAAACAGGGGCCTGGCGAGTTATCCCCACCCTATTGTCCGGTGCAAAATTCAAGAATTATGTGCAATGCGCTTGCTGTAGCCCGAACAACGGGTTACCATGCACATAAATCATGAACACAACCCCCGCCCCCAAACGCCTCATCGGCTACGCCCGAGTCTCGACCGTCGGCCAGTCGCTCGAGGCGCAGCTCGAGCAGCTGACGGCCGCCGGCTGCAGCATCATTTTTCAGGAGAAGGCCAGCGGTGCGCGTGACGACCGCAAGGAGCTGGCGCGGATGATGAAGGGCCTGCAGCCCGGCGACCTGGTGATGGTGACGCGGACCGACCGCCTCGCCCGGTCGATTTTCCAGATGTTCCGCATCGTCAGCCACATCGTCGACGCCGGCGCCAACTTCCGCGACCTGTCACAGCCCCTTGCCGATACCACGACCAGCAGTGGCCGCATGTATCTCGCCATCCTGTCGGGTTTCGCCGAGGTCGAACGGGAGATGATCGCGACGCGCACGGCCGAGGGCCGCGCCCGGTCGAAGAAGCGCATGGGCCGCCGGCCGAAGCTCACGGCGGCACAGCGAGCCGAGGCGATGGACCGGAAGGCCAGCGGCGAACCCAACACCGCTATCGCCCGCTCTTTTAATGTCAGTCACATGACCATTTCGCGGTTGAGGGCTGATTAGCCATGCCACCCCACCGCCGTTGGCTCTATCCCATCGACTGGCAGGCGTGTCTCCGACCCATTGCCAGTCTCATTTCCGGCAAATGCGTGAGAAAAAATCCCCGAAGGCTTGGCGCACGTCCTGGCCCTCAGCGCCTCCATTAAGGTCCCTCCGAATCAAATCCGGACGGTCACCGGTGATTGGCGTACGGCAAGCCTTCCAGTGCTTATCCCCACGGGAATAATTTGAGCATTCGAATTCGGGGCCGAAACCGGTCAGGTTCCAAGACCCTAAGCCACCATCTTCTAGCTTAGGATTGCGCAGTTTATTGAAGTCAAAGACGGTAACAACTTTATTGGCCGCGTGGTCAGAGCCAGGGTCTTTTATATCTTCCACCGTCACATAGCGGCAGTTCATCCCTGAGATAGTGATTGTCGTGTCACCGCTTTTGACATGAAACACCAGCGGGTCTTGGCTCACATTGGTGAGACGGTTGCCTGTAAACGACTGGTCAGGCCCTTTATCGCGGTAATCGGCTCCGAGAAGAACGAAAGCCGCCAACAGCTCGCCTTCATTGCTTGCGGCAACGGCAGGCATGACAATTCCGCATGAGAAAACGGAAATTAACATGAATAGAAAATAGCGATGCATTGATGTTCCCCTTTGCCGTGGCCAAGTGCCAGGAGCGGAATTCTATGCAATCGGAAACTATTTGCTAGAGACCGCAATCAGGACTTTTCACGAAAGGCCCCTAGGCCTTTGGCTGCGGACGGCCACACTGCCCGTGCTACTGCACGGTTGTAGCCATCAGGATTTTAGCATGATATCGCCGCGCACCCCTTGACGAGCTGTCGACATGTCGACATCCTGCCGCCATGGCCAAATCACCAGAACAACGTTCCCATGTCCGCCGCATCGTCGGTTTCAGCTTGTCACCAAAGATGGCAGGAGACGTCAAGGCCGAGGCCGGCCGGCGCGGAATTTCCTTGAAAAAGCTATTTGAAGAGATATGGCAGCTCTACAACCAGCAACCGGATAATCAAAAGCCCCCACGATGATCCGCACCGAGCGTGCCCTTGTCGGATTGGCATTGGCGCTGATAGGCGGCCAGCGCAAGCTCACGTTGCAGGAGCGCAACCTAGCGGTCGGCGCGTCTGCCCCATCCGCGAAATCGATGGCCGTCACGCGCGGATTGATCCTCGCGGGACATGACCCTTTGGGCGAGGCGTTCTGCGAGCTACGAAGCCCTGATGTGCGCCGCCCGATGGGCGCGACTTACACGCCGCCGTCGATCGTCGACGCGATGGTGGGTTGGGCGGCCGGTGAACCGGCCGCCCCGGCCCGCATCGTCGACCCGGGCGCTGGGTCGGGCCGCTATCTGGCGGCCGCCGCGACGAGATTTCCCGAAGCGGCCTTGGTGGCGATCGAACTTGATCCCCTCGCCTGCCTGCTTTTGCGCGCCAATGCCCAGGTGCTGGGATTTGCCAACCGGCTGACCATTCAGCTCAAGGATTATCGTGCGGTGAAGCTCCCTCGCATCGAGGGGGCAACGCTCTACATCGGCAATCCGCCCTACGTCCGGCACCACGATATTACGGAGCAATGGAAAACCTGGTTCGCGCAAAATGCCGCTGCCCAGGGCTTCAAGGCCAGCAAACTGGCCGGCCTGCATATCCATTTCTTTTTGAAAACCCGCGAGCTGGCCCGCCCTGGCGACTTCGGCACGTTTATCACAGCCGCCGAATGGCTGGACGTGAACTATGGTTCAGTCCTGCGGGAAATGCTGGCTGACGGTTTGGGCGGTTCGGCGCTGCATGTCATCAACCCCGAGGCGCAGCCCTTCGCCGATGCCATGGCAACCGGCGCCATCACCTGCTTTCGTGTCGGCAACCGGCCGAATGAATTGACAGTGCGGACGGCCGACAGTCTGACCGACCTCGCTCCCCTCTCCGCCGGCCGTGGGGTCGACTGG
This sequence comes from Mesorhizobium sp. B2-4-13, assembly GCF_006658535.1. Taxonomy (NCBI): domain Bacteria; kingdom Pseudomonadati; phylum Pseudomonadota; class Alphaproteobacteria; order Hyphomicrobiales; family Phyllobacteriaceae; genus Mesorhizobium; species Mesorhizobium sp. B2-4-13. The sequence goes on from NZ_VFVB01000019.1 coordinate 22,547, forward strand.
GCCGAGCTGAGCCAAGCGCGCCGCTGGTCGGGGATTGTGCGCGGAGATCCTGCCCACGAGCCGGGGATGATTGAACTCGGAGAACTGTTTCGCGTGCATCGGGGCCAAGTGACCGGCAGTAACGGCACCTGGATTGAAAACCCCGCCATGGCAGGGGTGCCATCGCGCTACCTCAAAGCCACGGTGACACGGGCGCGCGACCTCATCACGGCCGGCGTAACCCTGCATTCCCCGGCCGCGCTCC